>CAZILR010000558.1:0-4366 GCA_964539995.1 uncultured Planctomyces sp. | reverse complement strand
GCCCAATGCAGCCGCGCCGAGCGCTGCGACAAGCATGAGTGAGTCAATCTTGAACGCTTTGCGGCGGATGTTTTCAATTGCCTCCCGCGACGTGAAGTAACCCCCGAGCGCATAGGAGAGGAGATAGAAGGCTAATGGGACGGTTTCGACGCCGGCACGCGCCAGCAACCAACCGATAGCCAGAGCCACACCAGATCCGAGCGCGAACACCAATTCTGTTCGCTCGCCAAACCAGCCGCCATGCGCTTGGTGGTCGTGGTCATCGTTGCTATGTGGCTTTGCAGGCTGCGATGCTGGGCCGTTCGCCAACTGACGAGGCAGTGCGTTGGATCGGCCTGCGCTCGCGTCGAACTCCAGCAGGATGGCCCCGTCCGTGAACTGGTCCACCGCAGTCACACCTTTCGCGCGGCGTAGGGCCTCAATGTCTGTGGCTTGGTTGGCGCTCGCGTCTTCGATGACGGTGTGCTGGCGTTGCTTCGAAAGGGCGACGCCCATTTGGCCTGCCACCAGTTCTACGCGCGCAGGTGTAGTGCGATCTGCGTCGTAATGGATGCAGAGCTTTAACGGACCGCGATTGGCGTCATTGACAACGTGCGCTTGGCTGACCGCCGCGATCGTTTGCACTTTCTTGGTCAGTTCAATCGCACATCGCCGGCAACGGCCGGCGGACGGCTGACGCATCAGCGTGGCAACAGCCAGCCGTGCCTTCTTAGTGTTGGCCATTGTTCGCTCCGGCGCAGAGGACCATCAGGAGCGCGCTAAGCGCGCTTCGAGGATGCGGACCATTCCGTCAGGCGTCATGAAGTCGTGATCGTCATCGAGCACGCCGTTGAACAGAAAAGACGGTGTGTGGTTGATGCCCAACCCCGCAGCGCCCTCCATGCTGCGCTGAATGCGCTGCACCCCGGCCGGATCATTGATGCAGGCTAGGATTTGCGCCTGCGACAAACCCCATTCCGCGCCAGTGGCGAGGAGCGCGTCGCGCACGCCAGCGCCGGTGCCCGTTGCGAGGATCGCGGCTTGGCGCTCGAACAGTACCGAGACGCGGCGGAGATATTCTTCTGGCGCAGTCGTCTCGCACCGCGCCACTTGAAACATGGCGAGCGCTACTGCGGGCGGGGAGGTTGCCATCTCTCTCAGCGAGAAGCGGACTCGGCCAGTGTCGATGTAGCGTGACTTTAACGCTGACCAGTTTGCAGCATGAAACTGGGCGCAGTGTGGGCAGGTGAGGGAAGCGTACTCGATCACATGCAGCCGGGCGCTTGCACTACCGATGGTCATTTCATCTGTGACGCTTTGCGCTTGCGCTGGCGTCGCCAAAGCGACTGCGCCGAGTGTTGCGCCGATCAGCACGGTGCGGCGCGGGACAAGAGAGTGTGTCATGCGGATTGACCTCCGGTCGCCATGGCGGTCGCCGCGGCGTTGATGGTTGCAGCGATGCGCAGGGCGTTTTGAACTTGCTCAAGCGACACGCCGCGCTTGTGCAGTTCGGCTTCGTGCACGTTGAGACTCGCGGCGGAGTTGGCGATTGCCGATACCGCAAAGGCCCAAAGCTCGAAGTCGATCTTGTCCACTTCGCTGTGTGACAGCGCGACCATGCTTAAGCGTGGGGGTTGTGCGCGGTAGTCGTGGTTGTCCAACAACGCGATCGCGCCGTAGTACACCGTGTTCATCGCCATCACCGTCGCCGCCGACTGCGCAGCACGCACGGCCTGCGCACTTAACCGGCGGCTAGCGGCCGCTTCTAACGGCGCGATGAGCGAGCGTTCGCGTGTCGCATACGCGCAAGCGAGCGCGCAGCCCCAGCGTTGTTGCTCGCTTAGCACCGTTTCCCCCAACACCGCTTCCAGATTGAGCTTCTGGTCGGTGGCGTAGGTGGGGAGCACCGCAATAAGAGCGTCGATAGACATGAGCGTTTATCTCCAAAGTCGCTGCGGGTTACTCGGCTTGAACGGGCGCGCCGTCGTAAGCCGTCGGCATTTCGCCCTCGCGCGCACGGTGGCCGCTCTTCAGCATCAGACGGCAGATGGCCGGCAGCACGAAGAGGGTCAGCAGTGTCGCGGTGATGAGGCCGCCGATCACGACGGTGGCGAGAGGCTTTTGCACTTCAGCGCCAGTGCCGTGCGCAATCGCCATCGGTACGAAGCCGATTGCTGGCACGATGCCGGTCATCAACACGGCGCGGAATTTCTCGATCATTCCCTCGCGGATGGACTCATCCACCGGCATGCCCATGTCGAGCCGCTTGTTGATTGACGTCATCACGACGAGACCATTGAGCACCGCCACACCCGCCAAGCAGATGAAGCCAACCGCTGCGGAGATCGAGAAAGGCATGCCCGTCAGGAAGAGCGTGTAGACGCCCCCGGCCAGTGCAAGCGGCACCGCCGTGAACACCGCACCCGCCGCCCGGAATGTGCCGAGCGCCATGAACAGGATGCCGAAGATCAGCACGAAGCAGGCCGGCACGATCAGCGACATACGTTGCGACGCTGATTGCAGGTTCTCGAACTGACCACCCCAGTTGAGATAAGCGCCTGTTGGAAGCGGCACTTCCGCCACGCGACGCTGAGCTTCCTCGACGAACGAACCAAGATCGCGGTTGCGCACGTTCGCTTGCACAACGACGCGACGGCTGCCGTTCTCACGGCTCACCTGGTTCAAGCCTTCGGAGAAGGTGAACGTCGCGACCTCACGAAGCGGGATTGATGCACGAGGTCCGTTCTCGGACTCTGGCAACATCACCGGTAGCGCGCCGACGGCGTCGAGATCATCGCGCACAGCCTCAGGAAGACGCACGACGACGTCAAAACGTCTGTCGCCTTCGAAGACCAGGCCAGCCTCTCGACCGCCCATCGCCGTCGCTACCGTGTCGGTAACGTCCTGCAGCGAGAGACCGTAGCGCGCGATGGCGTCGCGATCGAAACGCACGTCGAGTGTCGGGAAGCCGCCAGTCTGTTCGACCTTGACGTCGGCTGCACCGTCAATCGACTGAAGCACGGCTGCGATTTGCCCCGCCGCAGCGCTCAACTCGGTGAGATCGTCGCCGTAGAGCTTGATTGCGACGTCGCCGCGAACACCTGCGATGAGCTCGTTAAAGCGCATCTGAATTGGCTGAGTGAACTCGTAGGAATTGCCGAGCAATTGCTGGAGGCGCTCTTCCATACGTGCGATCAGCTCTGACTTCGGCTCATTCGGGTTCGGCCATTCGTCGCGCGGACGCAGAATGACAAACGAGTCCGAAATGTTGACCGGCATCGGGTCGGAAGCGACCTCCGCCGTGCCTGTCTTCGAGAAGACGAAAGCAACCTCTGGAAACTCAGAAATCACCTCTTCAACGCGCGCCTGCATCGCAGCCGATTGTTGCAGCGATGTTGATGGGATGCGCACCGCTTGAATTGCGATGTCTTGCTCATCGAGTTGCGGAATGAACTCGCGGCCCAGCGTGAAGAAGAGCGCACAAGCGACCACGAAAACTGCAACACCGCCCGCGATCACCGTCTTCGGCTTGCGCAGCGAGAAGTCGAGACCCGGAACGTAGCGATTGCGCGCCACTTCGATGGCTTTGACTTCCTTTTCCGCGACCTTGCCGCGGATCAGGAGCGCCACCATTGCGGGCACAAAGGTCAGCGACAGGATGAAGGCTGCGCCCAGGGCCAGCATCAACGTGATTGCCATCGGCGAGAACATCTTGCCTTCGACGCCACTGAAGGTGAGGAGCGGTGCGAAGACGAGAAAGATGATCAGCTGACCAAAGATGGTCGGCTTAATCATTTCACGCGAGGCCTCCATGGTCTCATAGAGGCGCTCCTGCATGGTCAGCAGCCTACCTTCATGGTGCTGCCGCTCAGACAATCGCCTGAGGCAGTTCTCGATAATGATCACCGAGCCATCGACGATCAGACCAAAGTCGAGCGCACCGAGCGACATGAGGTTGCCGGACACGCCGAAGAAATTCATGCCGATCGAGGTCATCAGCATGGATAGTGGAATGATCAACGTGGCGATGATTGCTGCGCGAACGTTTCCAAGCATGAGGAAGAGCACAGCCGCGACCAGAAGCGCGCCTTCAGCAAGGTTGCGTTCCACCGTGGCGATCGTGGCGTTCACGAGCCGAGAACGGTCATAGACAATCTCGGCTGTGATGCCGGGCGGAAGCGTTTGTGAGATTTGCTGAAGCCGCTCGGCAGCAGCAGCGGCAACCGTGCGGCTATTGCCGCCGGTGATCATAAGCACCGTGCCGACGACGACTTCTTCGCCGCCTTCGGTGGCAGCGCCGGTACGCAGGTCGCCACCGACGCTGACATTCGCCACGTCGCGGACCGTGATCGGAACGCCTTCACGCGTTGCGACGACGGCATCCGAG
>CAZILR010000557.1:0-4370 GCA_964539995.1 uncultured Planctomyces sp. | reverse complement strand
CAGACGGTCGAATTCGTGGAGCCAGGCGATCAATGGCATTGAGCGACGTCATGAATTTTTCTGGCGGAAGATGAACGCAACAGGCACGAACCGGCAGCACGATTTTCCGCCGCCCATTTTTGCCTTCCCGCGTTTGCTTTCACCGCAATCGAAGAACGAACGTAACCACTTTTCGATCGGCGCAAAAGAAAACACACCGGCGAGTGGCCGGTGTGCCGTGACTTTCGGGTGCTGTCCGCAGTGGTCGGTTCGGCGTCGAGGATCGTCGCCGTCACACGCTCACAGTTGCCGAGGCACCCAGTGAATCTTTTGGATTTGCTCGCCTGAACCCGCCGCGTTGTTGCCGGGGACCGCTTCCGGAGTCGGAGCTGGAGCACCTTCGGCCGGCGGAGCAGGAGCCGGATGGTTTGGTCCCATCGGGTTGTAGAACGAATCGTTGGTCGCTCCAGCTCCACAGCTTGCACAGCCACCACCGGCCGGAGGAACCGACGGCACCGTCGAGGGGATCGAGTGATTTCCGCCGCAGCTTGCACATCCACCCGGAGCCGGTTGTGGAACACTGCCGGTTCCCCCGCACGAGGCACAGCCTCCATCGCCGGGACCAGGAGCGATACCACTGCCACCGCAACCCGCACAGCCGGTCGAGGGCATGGACATCATCGGAGCACCCCCCGCGCAGCCACTGCATCCGCCAGCCATTGGCATCATGCCGGGCATCATGCCCATCACGGGTTGTGGAATCCCTTGCCAATCATCGCCGGTGTAGACCACCGACTTGTCGTAGCCGTACATCGCAGCTTCGGAATGGACTTTCGATTTCTTGCTCTTGTGTGCGTGATGATGTCCGCACTCGCAACCTTCCTCGTGCCCGCAGCCTTCACACTCCGATTGGCAACCGCAGTTGCCGCCTCGGAACTTGTCTTTGAGTTTGTGCAGACACGAGCGATGTCCACAGCCGGTGTTGCAACCTGTGTCACAGCTCGATTGGCAGCTTGTCTGGCAGGTATGACAGCCGACCGCGCTGATCGTCAGCAGCAGTCCCAAGCAGAATCGCATCGCGGTCTTCATGGCGTTCCTCAAGGCGAGGGAGTGAGCGGTTCCGAGTGTTCCAACAGGGATCGCAGAAGGCTCACGGAGTCCCCGCCGAACAAAACCTTCGGCGGCTACCTCCTTCCATCGGCCTTGAGGCTTGGCAAACTTTACGGATTGTTCGGGTTGTGCGGGGGGGAGTGAGAAGGCGGAAGGCAGAAGGCGGAAGGCAGTATTCATTCACCACTCTGCGCTGTCTGCCTTCCGCCTTTTGCTTTCTGCCTTCCCCCTCTCCCCACCGGCGGCTTCCGGCAAATTCGGCAGACTTGGTGCAGTCCCGTCACGAACGCGGGCGAAAATCCTTTCGGCTCCGGAATTTCACGGCTATCTTCTGCCCCGTGTCCCATCGTCCCGGAGCGTTCTGCGCGGGAGCCGTCATGGCAAGTTTGGTCGAACCCCCACCGTTTCAGTCGTCGGGCGAGTTGCCGGTCATTAGCCCGGAGCGGGCCAACGACATCGACCAGAAGCACGAACGGGTCGCTCAATTCCTGAAGGAGTACCGTCTCGCCGCCTTGCTGTTGCAGCGACCGGCCAACTTGGCCTGGTTCACCAGCGGAGCGGACTTCACGCGGCACGGATCGTCGGAAACGACAGCCTCGCTGTTCATCCTGCCGGAAGCTCGCGTCGTGCTGACGAGCAACGTGGAGTCAGGGCAACTTTTCGAGGGCATCCTGGCTGGGCACGGCTTTCAGCTCAAAGAGCGACCGTGGCACGAACCGCGCTCGGTACTGGTTGAAGATGTTTGCCGCGGCCGACAGGTTGGAAGCGACACCGGTTGTGGACGCACGACGGATGTTTCCGCGAAGTTGCTCGATCTGCGTTTGCCATTGAACTCCTTGGAATGCGAACGACTACGCGAGTTGGGCCTGCATGTCGCGCATGCGGTCGAGGCCACTGCTCGCAATTTTGAGCATGGCATCACGGAAGCGGAGATCGCGGCGCAGTTGTCGCATCGACTGCTCAAGCATCGTGTCCTGCCGGAGCGCATTCAGGTCTGTGCCGACGGCATCTCGAATCGCTTTCGGCATTGGACTCCCAGCAGCGAACCGATCGAACGCTTTTGCTCGCTGACCGCGATCGGACGTCGCGATGGTTTGTGCGCGGGAGTGACTCGCACGGTCTGTTTCGGTGAAGTTCCGGAGGAACTTCGCGCCTCGTATCTCATCGCGCTGGTCACGCAGGCGACAGGAATGTACTTCTCGCAGGCCAACTGGACGATCTGCGAAACGTGGAAGCGAGTCGCTCGCATCTACGAGAAGTTCGGGCACGCGGAGGAATGGGAGTTCGCCGATCAAGCGGAAGTCATCGGCTATCAGCCCTGCGAAGTTCGCGTGACTCCGAACAGCGAGTTCGTGCTGCGAGCGGGCATGGCGATGTTCTGGCATCCCTCCGTCGGCCCGGCCAACATCGGCGACACGATGCTCATTGGACCGAACGGTCTCGAAGTGCTGACTCCAACCGAGCAATGGCCGATGTCCAAAGTCGATGTCAAAGGGGCACCGATCTTGCGGCCGGACATTCTGCAGCGGACGGTTTGAATAAACCCTCTGCTTGAGACCCCCTCTTGTCGCCGGTATAAATCCTCCCTTCTCGGCTTCGATTCTGAACGATTGCGGACGTGCTCTTCGCAGACGGTCAGTGGACCGGTGCGTTTTGACGGCATGTCCTCACAGGGGGCAGAGCATGTGCTGTTACGACTTCGTACCGGTTTCGGCAAGCGTCTATGACCAAGCGTGGCGAGAAGCGTTTTGCCACAAGTGGATCGAGAGTCAAAAGCGTGGCTTCGATTTGGGCTGGGCCGCGATCAAGGATTGGGACGATCGGCACTTCAAAAAGTTCTATCGCTGGTGTCATTGGCAGCATCTGAGGGGCCGGCAGTTCTTCGAGGAATTTCCGGACGAGCACTTCAACCGCGTAATGGACCCGCGAGACGAGATTGAACAACTCGTGATCGGACAATTTTGGAATGGGTTGGAGAACCTGGATATTTTCAATTGTGCGCTCGGATGCGGCTGTCCGACGGCGCGGGTACGAGTGGTGCTCTCGGGCTTGCGGATCAACGAAGCTCGGCTCCCTCCGCTCGTTTCCTGAGCGGAGTGCTCCAGCATGACGGATCGTGACGAGCCGGCCACACGGACTGGTGGTCTGTTTTCCGGGCTGCGAATCGTCAGCCTTTGCACGTTGCTCAGCCGTGTGCTGGGCTTCATTCGCGAGATGGCGATCGCGGGGCTGTGGGGACTCAGTCCGGTCTCGGATGCGTTTGTGGGAGCGTTCCGCATCCCGAATCTCGCACGGGCGTTGTTTGGCGAAGGGGCGTTGAGCGCGGCGTTCACGCCGCTGTTCGTGCGCGAACAAGAACAACACGGCAAAGACGCGGCCATGCAATTGGCAAGCTCGGTCTTCGTCTGGCTGGGACTGTGGCTGACGGCTTTGGTCTCAGTCGCCGAGTTGGCGCTCGCCGCGACGATCTGGCTCGCGCCGTTGAGTGCCGAGTTGCGGCTGTGGCTCGCGCTCACGATGTTGATGCTGCCGTACCTGCCGTTGATCTGCTTGACCGCGCAGATGGGAGCTGTGTTGAATGCACTGGGCCGCTTCGCGTGGCCCGCGCTTTTGCCGGTGTTGTTCAATGTCAGCTCACTGGCGGCAATTTGGATTCTTCAACGATTCAACCTGACGGCTGAAGCGCAGGCACATTGGCTGGCGGGATTCGTTGTGCTGACCGGCTTCTTGCAGTTGGCCGCGCCGTGGCCGCAGTTGTGGCGGCTGGGTTTTCGCGTGCGAGGCAACTGGCTGGCGATGCGCGATCGAATTCGCGAACTGCTGCGAATGATGGCTCCGGTCGTCATCGGCTTGTCGATCACTCAGGTCAACACGTTTTGCGACACGCTGATCGCGCTCGTGATGTCTCGGCCCCAGGACGTCGCGGTGTCTGCTTGGCGACCGCTGGAGTTTGGCACGGCATCCGCATTGAATCTCGGTCAGCGGTTGTATCAGTTTCCGCTGGGCATTCTGGGTGTCGCATTGGGCACCGTGATCTTTCCCGTGTTGACCCGTCATGCCGAGCGTGGTGATTGGCAACGTCTGCGGGACGATCTGTCGCTAGGTTTGCGATTGGTTTTCGTGGTCGGACTGCCGGCGAGCGCGGGCTTGTGGCTGCTGGCCGAACCACTCGCGGTCGTGCTGTTTCAACGCGGTCACGTCACCGGCGCGAACGCCCATCAGATTGCCGAGATGATTGCCGCCTACGGCCTTGGCGTGTGGGCCTTCTGCGGACTGCTGAT
>CAZILR010000556.1:0-4377 GCA_964539995.1 uncultured Planctomyces sp. | reverse complement strand
TCACGTCGGCGACCGACTCGTTGCCGAGGCCGAGATCATCTTCTCGCACATCGACCAGAGCGGCGACTTCAAACATCTCGACCAAAAGAATTTCGTCTTCTCAATCGGCGGCCTGCTGAGCGTCATGGAAGTCGGCAAAGCGGGTGCGTAGCGAATCAATGACCACACCCACTCGCATCGCCGCCACGTTCGCCGCTTTGAAAGCTCAAGGCCACATGGCCTTCATGCCGTTCGTCACTGTCGGTGATCCCGACGTCGCGACGTCGATGGCCTTGATCCGCGAGCTTGCCAGCCGAGGCGTCGATCTCATCGAGATCGGCTTCCCGTACAGCGACCCGATCGCCGACGGCCCGGTGATTCAGGCCAGCTACACGCGAGCCTTGTCGCGCGGCCTGCATGTCAACGACATCTTCTCCGGCATCCAGACGCTCACGAGCGGCCCAGACGGAAGCAAACTTCCGCCTCTGGTCGCGATGGTCAGTTACGCGATCGTCTTCCGAATTGGCACTCCCAGCTTCGTGGAACGCGCGAAGGCGGCCGGCTTCTCCGGACTCATCATCCCTGATCTGCCTGCGGACGAAGCAGGGGACGTCGCTGGCGCGATTCGCGCAGCAGGTCTCGACGCGATCCAGCTTGTCGCCCCAACCACGAATCCCGTCCGCGAGGACCGCATCGTCGAAACCGGCAGCGGCTTCGTGTACTGCATCTCGATCGCCGGCACGACCGGCGCGCGAGACCAACTGCCGGAAGAACTCTCCGGCCAGCTCAAGCGTCTGCGCGGCAAAACGAATTTGCCGCTGGCCGTTGGATTCGGAGTCAGCAAACCCGAACAAGTCGGCACGCTGCGCGGCTTGGCTGATGGAGTCATTGTCGGTTCGGCCATCGTGCGGCAACTCGAACGGCTGACGAACAACTCAGCGGCCACGGCTGACGTGCTCCGCGACGTCGGTGACTTCGCTGCTAAGATGGTCGCCGCCACGAGAAAGTAGCCATCACGCTCCTGCGTGATGAGCCTCCTCCAGTTAAGCCTGAGCGTTCTGAAACATTCGAGCCGGGTTCGTAAAGGCTCATCACGCAGGAGCGTGATGGCTACATTTCAGCAATGGCCATCTCGCTTACTCTGCCGACGATTCAGAACTGGAGTTGCCACAACTGCGGCGGCTGCTGTCGGCAACATGCCATCGAAGTGACCGAAGAAGAGCGACAGCGAATCCTGTCTCAAGGCTGGACGACGAACGACGGCACCCCGACTGGTGACGCACTGTTCGAGTGGCACGCCGGTCCGCCGTGGGCGAAGCGATATCGGCTCGCGCATCAAGCCGACGGGGCCTGCGTGTTTTTGAATGAGCTGGGCCTCTGTCGCATTCATGCCAAGTTCGGCGAGGCCGCGAAGCCGCTCGCGTGCCGCATCTACCCGTATGCGTTTCATCCGGCCGGCAAGCAGGTGACCGTCAGCTTGCGATTCAGTTGCCCGTCGGTTGTCGCCAATCGCGGCTGTTCGATGAAGCAAAACGCGGACGAGATCAAGCAACTCGCGCGAGCCGTCGTTCCCGAAGGGCATGAGCGCACGCCGCCTCCGGCCCTGTCCGCACGCGAACGACTCGATTGGCCGGACTTGCTCCGCATCATCGACGCGATCGATGCGACGCTGGCTCTGACAGACGTACCGATCCCCATCAAACTGCAACGCGCAATTTTTTGGCTGAACCTCGTCGAACAATCCCGCTTCGACAAACTTAGCGGCGCGCGGTTGACCGAATTCCTCGACATCATCCGCCAAGCGGCGACCGAAGAAATCCCGCTCGTTCAGACGGCCGAATGCCCAAGCCCACTCGCGCGAATGCAATTCCGATTGCTGACCGCGCAGTACGCTCGCAAGGACACGGCCGCCGATTTGTCGGCCGGCTGGCGCGGACGTTGGAAGCTGTTCCGCGCGGCGACGAAATTCGCTCGCGGAATCGGAAACGTCCCGCCGTTGCAGCCGATCTTTCGTGAAGTCCCGTTCGAGGCTCTCGAACAACCGTTCGGCTTCCCGGCCGAGTGCGAGGAACTGTGGGCGCGGTACTTCCGCGTGAAGGTCCAAGGTCTGCACTTCTGCGGGCCGGCCTACTACGACGTGCCGCTGGTCGAAGGTTTTCAGAGCCTCGCGTTGATCTTCCCGGCGACACAGTTGATCGCCCGCTGGTTGGCGGCGAGTCAGAATCGGGCGCAACTCACCACCGAAGATGTCTCGCAAGCGTTAACGATTTCTGATCATCATCACGGTTACTCGCCAATCTTCGGCTCGTTCGGTTTTCGCAAGCGAGTCCGCACGCTCGCGCAGATGAGCGAGATTCACAGACTCATTCGGTGGTACTCCCAATAGGCAAGGATTCGCCATGACTCTCTTTTGGACGACATTGTTGCTGACGCTGTCGAACATCTTCATGACGTTCGCGTGGTACGGGCATCTCAAGTGGCCGCAGATTAAGACTGGGCCAATCTGGATCGCGATTGCTGTCAGTTGGCTAATCGCGCTATTCGAGTACTGCCTGCAAGTGCCGGCCAACCGGATCGGGCACCGCGAGTTCTCGGTCGCGCAGCTCAAGATCATGCAGGAAGCGATTACGCTGGTCGTGTTCTGCGGATTCTCGATTCTGTTTCTGCGCGAGTCGTTGAAGTGGAACTATCTCGTCGCGTTCGGCTGCGTCTTCGCGGCGGTGTTCTTCGCGTTTCTCGACAAGTGGCAGCCGGACTCGGAACCTGCCGCGCCTCAGCTTCAGGTCGAAGTGGTGCCCGCCGAAGACGTCTGATCGGAGCCGAATTTCGATGCCTGCACTCGATCATCTTGCCGCCGCGAAACGACGAATGTTGGACCAACATCTTCGGGCTCGCGGCATCTCGGATGAGCGAGTACTGGACGCGATGCAGCGAGTGCCTCGCGAAGAGTTTGTCCCAGAGGCGTTGCGACCACACGCCTACGACGACCGAGCGTTGCCGGTTGAGTTAGAACAGACGATCTCGCAGCCGTACACGGTCGCCTTCATGGCTCAAGCGGCGCAGTTGCAGGGACACGAGCGAGTGCTCGAAATCGGTATGGGGACCGGTTACGGAGCTGCCGTGCTGGCCTGCTTGGTCGCCGAGGTTTTCACCGTCGAACGCTGGCCAGAATTGTGCGACACCGCGGCGCAGCGATTGAAACGGCTCGGCTTTCGCAACGTGACTACCAAACTGGGAGACGGATCGCTCGGCTGGGCGGAGCAATCTCCCTTCGATGCCATCGTCGTGACGGCTGCGGCCGAGCGATTGCCAGCCGCTTTTTTCGACCAACTCGCCGAGGGAGGCCGGATCATCATCCCGATCGGCGAACTGGGCGGCCGCCAGACGATGTTTCGATTCACACGACAAAACGGCGAACTCCAGAGAGAGTCGTTGGGTATGTTCTCATTCGTGCCGCTTGTTTGTGACTCGTAGACCGGACGCCCGCGTCCGGTCGATGGCACGGCGTTGCGTCGCCGCAGGCCCAGTCTCCATAATCCTGCCTCGCGAACTTGCTGAGGAGCCCATTGCATGAACTCGTCTTTGCCCATTCAACGATTTTGCCGCGGCATGTTGCTCGCTGGCGCGTGTGGTTTGCTGATCTCGAACGTCGGCTGCGGCGGCTCCAACGAAGGTGTCGCCAAAGGGACTGCAAACTCGAATGAGGCGAAACCGAAGCCGGAAAAAGGGGATGCGAAACCCACGAAGTCAAACGGCTCCAAAACCGAAGGGGCCGTCGGCGGACCAAAGTCGATTGAAGGCATTCCGTACGACGTCTTCTTCGACAAACCGCTGACCGTTGCGGCCAACACGCAAACGGGAACCGCGCCGAGCACGACCGTCGCGGCCAATGACGCCTCTAAAGGCACGCCAGCAGCAGACACTCCAATGACGACCAAGGAACCTCCGAAGGCGGATGCTGGCCCGTCGCTCAAAGACGTCATCGACAAAGACTCGCTGACCAACGAAATCAAGAACGTCCGCAATTATCTCGCTGGCAAAACCGCGTCGGCCTCGACGTACAACTCCAGCCTGCTGGAGATCGCCCCCGAAGCGGCGACGATGGCGGTGCTCGCCGCCGCAGTGACAAAACATCCTGACGATTTTTCTTGGAAGAAGAATGCCAAATACGTCCGCGATTTGTCGTGGAAGATCGGTGAAATCACGCTGTCGAAAGATGGCAAGACCAAGAACAGCTTTGACGAAGTTTCGGAGACGTTCGCCAAGATCGACGACATTCTGAAAGGCTCCGAACCGGCCGGCTTGCCCGATGCCGAAGCGGACAAGGCATTCGGCGACGCGGTTGGTGGCAATTTGGTCGCCATCATGAAGCGAATCAAGAAATCAGAAGAAGTTCTG
>CAZILR010000555.1:0-4395 GCA_964539995.1 uncultured Planctomyces sp. | reverse complement strand
CGCCAGATGCGGCCTCGGTGGCGGTCGCGGCCGGGGTGTTTGAGATCGACTTCGTAGTGGCCGATGATCTTGTTGTAGAAGTCGGCGATGTAGAGCGCTCCGTCCGGGCCGCATTGCAGATCGACCGGGCGGAACCACGGGTCTTTCGAGATCACGAAGTCATTCCGCTCCTTCGCCAGGATCGTCGAGCCGTGATACTCCGGAGCATCGACGTTGACTCGGCTGGTCATCACGTTGCCGGTGAAGAACATCCCTTCCCATTCTTTCGGGAAGTGGCCGCCGTAGTACGCCACGATGCCGCAGTTGGCGGTCGTGCCGTGCGTGTGACTCATGATTTCCGGGACGAAGCCCAGGCCGTCGTGAGGTTTGCCGAAGCTCTGGTAGTAGCCGCCGCGCAGCAACTGCGTGATCGGCTTCGTGTGGCAATCGGCGGTGAAGATGTTGAACAGCGGGTCGAAGCACATGCCGAACGGATTGACCTGCCCGTGCGTGAAATGCTCGATGCGGCTGCCGTCCATGCGGAAGCGGAACGTGTTGCCCGACGACATCTCGACGACGTTCCCGTCCTTGCCGGCGACCTTGCTGATGTTGTTGAAGCCGTGGCAGGCGTAAATCCAACCGTCGAAGCCGCGCCGAAAAGCGTTGCACATGCCGTGAGTGTCCCGCTCGTAACCGAATGGGCCATACAGCTTGATCCGCTCATCGCAGACGTCGTCGCCGTCGGTGTCTCGCAAGTCCCAGATGAAAGGGATGCTGTAGACGATCGCTCCTTGAATCGTCTTGCCGGTCGCTTCGTCCTTGCGGCTGGGGTACGGATAGATGCCGATCGGGATATTAAGCCCATCAGCAAACGTCTTGATGACGTCAGCCCGGCCATCGCCGTCGGTGTCGTGCAGAATCTTGACCGAGTCCCGCGCCGGTTTGTCGAGCGGTGCGGCCCACGGGTATTCCAGCGAGTCGGTGAGCCACATTCGGCCGCGCTCGTCGAAGGCCATGTTCATCGGCTTGAAAATGTCCGGCTCGGCCGCGACGAGCTGCACCTCGAAGCCATCCGGGACCAGTAGCGCTTTTTGCTCATCGGCCGGCGAGAGCGGATCGGTCGGCCGCACACCAGCAGCGAACGGGTCTTGAGCGGCCAGCGGACTCACGAGCAGCGGCATCAGGCAAATTGCAGACAGCCAAAAAATCACACGTCGCACGATGACGGCTCCTTGTGGACCGTAGGATGGCCGCCCTCGGCCGTCCCGGTTCGTGATCCCAAAACACAGGACGGCCGAGGGCGGCCATCCGACGGCGTCATGTTATCGCACGCCTCCGTAGGCGACGACGTTGCGAGACTCTCACTCTCCGACCACACTGATGCTCCTTTTGGGAGCACGCTCGACATGCTGACTGTGAACGCTGAACAACTCTCGCTTGGACCTGCCGACGACATCCGAGTCGGTACGTCGCAGGTCTTTTTCGTCGAAGGCCGCGAGATCAGCGTGTTTCGCCGCGAGCAAAACTGGTTCGCGATCGACAATCATTGCCCGCACAGCGGAGCTTCACTGGCGGCCGGAAAGTGCGGCGAGTCGGTCGTTACCTGCGGCTGGCATCATTGGCAGTTCGACCTGCGCACCGGCGAAGCGATCGGTCGACCCGGCTTCAAAGTCGGCACGCACGCGCTCGAAGTCCGCGACGGCGAGTTGTGGATCACGCTGTCGAGTGAACCGGAAATCATTCATCAGCACGCCGAACACGCCGACGATTCCGCGAGCGAAATTGACGAGGCGGTGGATTGGCGTGAGGCATCCCGCTGCCTGGTTCGCTACGGAGCGATGACCTGGACCGGTTACTTTCGATACCGGTCGAACGAGCCGTTCGAATGCCGTCACGGCGAGCGAGTGCTGATTGAAACGCCGCGCGGGGTCGAAGTGGGCGAAGCGCTCTCGCCGCTGACGACCGATCCGCCGCGGAATGATGTCGGCAAAGTCATCAAACCAACCGGCGAGTTGCTGCGGAAGCTGACGTCGATGGAGTCCTTCGAGCACGTTCGTCGCCAGCGCGATGCGGGGCTGCAATCCGTTGTCCAAGAGCTGCTGGCGGAGTGCTCACGCCGCATCGCTGAGCGTGGCATTGCGATCGATGTTGTCGATGGTGAGATGCTGTTCCACGGCAAGACGCTGGTGCTGTATTTCCTCGGCACGCCGACGGACGACTTGGGGGTGCTCGCCTCAGAACTCAGCCAAGCACGCGAGTTCAACGTGATCTTCAACTCGGTTTTGGAAATCGCCGCCCCCGTCGCCGCGTGCGGCTGTAGCGGCGGCGGTTGCAGCGCGAAGCCAACAACGTAGCCGTCATCGCTCCGCGTGACGAGCCTTTGGCGTTTGACTCGCGAAGGTTCCGCTGACATTCGTACCCGCATCTCGGAAGGCTCATCACGAGGAGCGATGATGGCTACTTTCTGACCGCAGTCGCCGTCAGCGGATCGTCGGGCCACGGATGGCGTGGATAGCGGCGACGCAGTTCGCCGCGAATGATTGGGTAGGCGTTGGCCCAGAAGCTCGGCAGGTCGTCGGTCACTTGCTGCGGGCGGTAGTTGGGAGCCAGCAGATGCAACAGCACGGGGACTCTGCCACGAGCGACTCGCGGGGTCTCGCGCAGGCCAAAGATTTCTTGGATGCGGACGGCCAGGATCGGAGAGCGACCGGGTTCGTACTCTAAGGCGATGCGGCTTCCGCTGGGGACGGTCCAGTGCGTCGGAGCTTCTCGCTCGACCGCCTGCCATTGCGAGGGTGTTAACGCGGCTTGAATCGTCTCCACCCACGGAGCATTTCGCAGATCGGCGAGTGACCGGCGTCCGAGACACAGGCTCGGCAACAGCGATTGCAATTGCGCATCGTCGAAGGCCGCGAGGTTCAGTTCCGGCAACCACTCGCGCAGGCAGCGAACGCGCGCAAGGAATCGCGCGGCGGGTGAATCGTCCTTCGGCCGCACGTCATCCCAATGGGTCGTCGCGGCCTCGGCCAGCATCCGTGAGACGGAATCGTCTTCCGGCAGCGGGGCAGGGGACTCTTCCAGAATCAAATCGTCCCAACAGACTCGCCGCCGAGCTTGCACTCGGCCGCTCGGTTCATCGAAGAAGACTTCCGTGCCGACGGTCAGCATCTCGTCTGGCAACCAACCGCGTTCGATCGCCGAGGCCACGCGCACGGCGGCCTCGCTACTGCTCCCCTCGACATCCAAGCACAAGAACAACTCGGCTTGCTTGACTCGGCTGCTTGGTGACAGCTTCACCCCGCGACCGCCGACCATCACAGCACGCGGACTGTTCGCTTCACGCCGCTTCGCCAAGCGATCGGGGAACGCGGCGAGGAGTGCGCGAAGCAATGTCTCATCGTTCGGCATTCGGCGAGCCGGGTGGTGTAAGCCCCCGGACGAAATCGCGTCGTTGTCAGACCTCGTCCGGGAGCTGACGCCACCCGGCTCGCCTGCGGCATTGCGAACGAGCCGCAGCAACTGCTCCTTCGTCTGTGTAACAAACTGCGCCGCTCCGCGGTTGAGCCGACCGTGTGACGTGGCTTCGCGGCTGGTTCGCTCAAATTCCTCCAACGCTTCCACTCGATCGAGCACATCCGACTGACTGACCGCGTTGTGGTGCGGGCGTCCCGACTGCACCTCAAACGGATCGCGCTCCGACAACAACGCCGCCGCCAGCGCCGCTCGTTCTGGTTGTCCGAGCCGTGTGCCTTCGATCAACAACCGACCCAAACGTGGATGCACTGGCAACTTCGCGAGCGTTGTCCCCAACTCCGTCACGGCCCCAGCGGAGTCGATCGCGCCGAGTCGTCGCAAGACTGACTCGGCCTGCGAGATGGATTCGCCGCGCGGTGGCTCGAACCACGGAAATGCGAGTACGTTGTTTTCGCCCCAAGCTTTCAATTGCAGCACTGGCCCCGCCAGATCGACACGCTGAATTTCCGGCGCGGTGTGTTCCGGCCGTGCGCGATGAGAAGCTTCGCTCCACAACCGCAGACACACACCGGGCTGCTGCCGTCCCGCTCGGCCAGCGCGTTGTTCGGCGCTCGCCCGCGAAATCGGCAACAATTCCAACCGATCCAGCCCGACGTTCGGATCGAACCGCAGTTGCCGGCTGAGTCCCGTGTCAATGACCGTCGTGACGCCATCGACGGTCACAGACGTCTCCGCGACGTTTGTAGCGAGCACGATTTTGCGTTTCGCCTGCCGCTGCAACGCCGCGTCCTGTTGCTCCGGCGGCAACTCGCCGAACAGCGGCATCACCAGCAAATCGTGCTCTCGCGCGAGCGGTTCCAACTCACGGGCCGCCTCGCGAATCTCACGCTGCCCCGGCAGGAAGACAAGCATATCACCCACAGGATCGTTTAACCGCCAGCC
>CAZILR010000554.1:0-4402 GCA_964539995.1 uncultured Planctomyces sp. | reverse complement strand
CGGAGTTACCCGCTCTGCTGCCGAGTTGGTTGGATCGCAGCGTGTACTGCGCCGGTAGTTCGCGGCTGGCTCACATCGTCACCGACCGCAACGTGCGACGGCACGCGGATGTTGTCCTCGAAGGACTGACTCGCACCGGTTGGAGTTGCGGACTGACCGAACTGGAGCCGGGTGAGAAAACGAAGTCGATCAACAACCTCTCGGCCACCTGGGATGATTTGATCGCCGCGAAAGCAGATCGCCGCACGGTCCTGATTGCTGTGGGCGGCGGAGTGGTCGGCGACTTGGCCGGCTTTGCGGCCGCCTCGTTCGTGCGCGGATTGCCATTCGTGCAAGTTCCGACGTCATTGTTGGCGGACGTCGATAGTTCGGTCGGAGGCAAGACGGGCATTAACCACCCCGCTGCGAAGAACATGCTCGGAGCGTTTCATCAACCGGTTGGCGTACTGATCGACACGGCGGTGCTCGATACGCTGCCGGCTCGTGAGTTCGCAGCCGGCATGGCCGAAGTCGTCAAATACGGCGTGATCTTGGCTGCCGATTTCTTCGCGTTCCTCGAACAACGCGCCGATGCCATCAACCGGCGTGATCCGAGCATCCTGAGACAAGTGGTCGCCCGCTGCTGCCGCTTGAAGGCCGACGTCGTCGAAAAAGATGAGTTTGAGCGTACCGGCCTGCGCGCGGTGCTGAACTACGGCCACACGTTCGGGCATGCCTTCGAGGCCCTCGCTGGCTACGGCGAACTGCTGCACGGCGAGGCGGTCGCGATCGGGATGTTGTACGCCAGTCGGTTGGCGGAGCGACTCGGCTTGATCGACTCCTCGGCGACCCGTCGGCAGGAAGCGTTGTTGAGCCTCTTCGGATTGCCGACACGATTGCCGGCCGGTTGGTCGCATTCGGACAACGACGTGATCGACCGCATGAAGCTCGACAAGAAAACGCTCGGCGGCAAATTGCGGTTCGTGTTGCCCAAGCGATTAGGGCACGTTGAGGTTGTCAGTGATGTCGCCGAAGCGGACGTCCGCGCAGTGCTGAGTGATGACAAGGTGAGGGGATGACACGGTGACACGGTGAAGGAAAGCAGGTGACGCTTTGCTGCCGTCACCTTGCCCCCCCTCACCGTGTCATCCCTCACTCGCGCAACGAAAAAGGCCGATCGCGAGATTCGCGGTCGGCCTTCGTGGTTCAGAAATCGACTCGTTGCTCGAGGGAATGAGGGCGAGAAGATTCCTGAATTCATCCAGGAAGAAGTTCCAGGGTTGTTGATCGGAGTTACCTCCGAGAGCGAAGTTCGAATTGTCGGTCTCCGCGTGTGAGGTGTCCGGGGGAAGGCACATTCCCCCGGACGAACACTCACGTTTGCGGAGCCAGAGAAGTGGGATGGTTTGATTCGTAGTGCGAGGTCAGTCATCCCACGCGGTTGACATTACTTGCAGCAGCCAGCCGGAGCCGCACAGGTCGGAGCACAGCCAGCCGGAGCTGCACAGCTCGGAGCACACGCAGCCGGAGCGGCGCAGCTCGGAGCACAGCTATGGCCGCAGCCGTTGTTGCAGCAGCTCTTCTTGCAGCAGCTCAACTTGGGCATGTGGCACTTCGGCATGCAGAGCTTCGGGCACTTGAACTTGGGGCACTTCCAGCAGCTCTTGTGGCAGCCGCTGTTGCAGCAGCTATTGCAGCTGTTGCCACAGGCGGGAGCACAAGCAGCCGGAGCGGCACAAGTCGGCGCACAAGCGGCCGGAGCGCATCCAGCCGGAGCAGCGCAGGTCGGAGCGCAAGCCGCGGGAGCGGCGCACGCTGGCGCACAGGCCGCGGGAGCGGCGCAGCTCGGAGCACAGGCGGCCGGGGCCGCACAGCTCGGAGCACACGCCTGAGCGCACGGAGCCGCGCAGCTGGGCGCGGGCGTGCAACAGTGATGGTCGAACAGCCGAGCGTTCGCCGTGCCAGCGACGCCAAGCAACATGGCGAGAGACAAAATCCACTTCATTTCCGGCATCTCCTCAAGAAACGTGTCTGACAGTCGTGAGCTCTTTTTGCCGTACGGGCCACTCACCCGACGAAGCAACGCAGTTGAAAGCTCACTGGGACTCGGTGGTCACTAGGCTTCAGAATCGGCAACTCGGTTCACACAACTCACATGACAACTGCCGCGATGACTTGGGTTCGCAGAAACCGCCGGTCAAAATGTCGAAGGTACCGACCATGCCGCCCTACTCCCTAGAAATGCCGATTCAGTCATGCTGGATGTGCTTGTTACAACGACGTTGATCTTGGCCGTTGCCGTCGGCTGGATCGGAGTCTTCCAACTGACCCGCAGCGTCCGCCACACCTCGCTGACTTCCGCCGCCGCCTGGTCCGTTTGGTTTCAGGTGACTTTGACGGTCACAACGATCGCAACGCTCTGCAAAAGCAGAGTGCCGCCGGGCATCCTCGATCAACTTTGGTATCTGACCGCCGCGAGCTCCCTCTGCCCCTTCGTCGCCGTCCTCGGAGCACGCCGCGGCCGACTGCTGGAGTGGAGCCTCTTCATCGTCCTGCCGCTGATCGTCGTCCTCGAATGGCCCGCCCTCGCTCAACTGACTCGTTGCTGGCACGGCCAACGGTTGGAACTCGAAACGCCGACATTGGTCGGATACGCGATTGTGCTCGTCATGGCTGTCGGACACTTTATTGACACACGATTCGGAGTCGCCGTGCTCAGTTGGATGATGGCATGGGGTCTCGTTGGTTGGTCACTTCGTAGCTCAACACCAACGTCGCTGATTGATCGAGATTCCAATCAACGAATTGCGATCTTCTTTCTTCTGCAATTCTGGTTGTCGATCGCATTCATGTTGCGTAGTCGACCGAAAACAACAGTCGGCTGGAATCGTGTTTGGAGCGATTACGGAAACGCCTTTGGCAATCTCTGGTCATTGCGGTTGATGGCCCGCGTCAATGAAGTTGCCCGGCGGGACAATTGGCCGTGGACGCTTACGGAAAGCGGGCTGAATCCCGTCGGTCCAGAGAACTCGCCAGCTTGCGATCCATCAGGCGACCCGCGTGTCGATCAAACCTTTCGTTGGTTGCTGAAACCATTCGTCGATCCCGAATGGATCAACGAGCGGCTCACAGCTTCCACGGATCGCGCATCGGGCGGCTGAGTAACTTGTTGGCGTCGTCATCGCCGACGAAGAGTTCCTTGACCGGATCCCAATTCAGCGGACGGCGGAGGTCGTAGCCGATTTGTCCGAGTTCGCAGACGGTTGCGGAACGATGGCCGATCTCCACGTCGCAGATCGGTTTCTTGCGCGAGCGGATCGCATCGAGCCAGTTGCGGTGGTGATTGTCAGACGGCTCGACGTGGAATTCGTTCTCGCCAATCTTCGCTTCCAGAATGTTGGCGGGGTTGGACTCGATCTTGCCGCGATCGACGTAGAGCGTCCCTTTCGTTCCCTCGAACGTGCAGCCGCTCGGCCCGCCGTGATACATCACAACGCCATTGGCGTAAGTGAACTTCAAACCAGTCGTCGCGTTCCCGTCTGGTGCTTCAATCTTCACCGGACCAGAGTTATCCATGCCGAGTGCCCACTGGGCGATGTCGAAGTGGTGCGCACCCATGTCGGCCAAGGCTCCGCCAGCGTACTCGCGGTAATTCCGGAACGCCGGGAAGTGGTTGTGAATCCCCTTGGGACACAGGATCTGGTTGTAGCCACGTTCCGGAGACGGCCCGTTCCAGAAGTTCCATTCGGTTCCTTCTGGACATTCCTCGGTCGGAAGTTCACACGTCACGGCGGGACCACCGACGCCAACTCGCACCGTCTTGATCTCGCCGAGATGTCCGTTGCGGATGAGTTCCACCGCGCGACGGAACAGGCCGCCAAACTCGCTGCGCTGCTGGCTGCCAGTTTGAAAAACACGATCGTGCTCGCGAGCCGCTTTCACCATCGCTCGCCCTTCGGAGATCGTCAGCGACAGCGGCTTCTCGCAGTACACGTCCTTGCCGGCTCGGCAGGCCATGACCGCCGGAATCGCGTGCCAATGATCCGGCGTGCCGATCACCACAGCGTCGATATCCTCTCGAATCAACAGCTCGCGGAAATCGACATACGCCGCGCAGCCCTTGTACGAGCCGATGTCCTTCTGCTTGGCATAGCCCTCCTCGACGATTCGCTTCGAGTCCTCAAGTCGCTCACGAACGACATCGCAAACCGCGACGACCTGTGTGTCGTTCGTCCCCACGAATCGCTTCAAATGCCCGCGTGACTGAATCCCGATGCCGATGAAGCCGAGCCGAATCCGCTCGCTCGGAGCCGCAAGCCCTCGTGACGGCGACGACAGAATCATCGGCCCCGCTGCTGCGATTGCTGATGTGCCCAAGAACTGACGACGAGTGAAACGTGGCATGACATTTTCTCCGTAAAGT
>CAZILR010000553.1:0-4404 GCA_964539995.1 uncultured Planctomyces sp. | reverse complement strand
AGGCGGCGTTCGCGAGCGGCTCGCAGGGCACCGGCGAGGGCGACGGCTCCGGCGGGTTCGGTGAAGAGGCCTTCGTCGCGAGCGAGGCGGCGTTGAGTTTCCCAAACTTCGTCATCGGTGACGACGTGGCCGCTGCCGCCGGAGGCTCGGCATTCGGTGACGGCCCAGTGGCCGTCGTTGACCGTCGGGACTTGCAGGCCGCTGATCCGCGTCGTGCTGGTCACTTCGCGGGCTTGAGCGTGTCCGTCGCGCAGCGGCGTGGCCATCGTGTCGTTCCCTTCGGGTTGCACGACTTCGACGGCGGGACTCTTTGCGAGCACTCCCCGTTCGACCAGCTTGCGGAAGCCTCGCGCGGCGGCGACCGCGAGTCCGCCTCCACCGGCTGGACAGAAGAGATGGTCGATCGAAAACGAAACTTGCTCGGCGAGATCGAAGGCGACGGTCTCGACGCCCGTCATGCCGGGAGCGGAATACTTGTACGAGCTGACCTGCACGGCCGCGTCCGGCTCGCTGCCCCACTTCAGGATGAGATCGAACACAGCCAAACTGATCGCCGCGTCGGCTCCGAAGCCACGAATGCGATACAGCTTCGCTCCGTAACAGAGCATCTGCTGCAACTTGCCGAGCGGTGCGCCCTCGACAATCGCGATCAAGCATTGAATTCCCGCCGCCGCGCAGTACGCCGCCAGCGAGGCTCCGGTGTTGCCGCTCGATGTCGCGATGCAGCGCGTCTTCCCAGCGGCGACCATGTGCGAGACCGTCGCCGCCGCGAACCGATCTTTGTACGACGCCGTCGGGCTGACGAAGTCGAGTTTAAACCAGAGGTTCTTCAATCCCACGCTCGGCCCGATGCGGCGTGAGCGAACGAGCGGCGTCTGTCCCTCACCCAGCGTGATGCGTGCGTGCTCCGGGACAAAGTCGATCAGGTCTGCCCAACGCCAGATGCTCATGGTTTATCTCGATGCGTCCGTAGGATGGCCGCCCTCGGCCGTCCGTGTTTGAGAACGACACCATGCAGGACGGCCGAGGGCGGCCATCCTACAATCCGCTTCGCCGCGACACGGTATCGCGGTGGTGAAAGATCGCAATGTTGGAAGTGAGGTGTCGTGTGCGCGTCGTGGTCCGTTGGTTCTGTGTCGTGATGGCGGTCGTTGTGGGTCTGAGCGAGACTTCATTCGCGGACGACGCGAAGAGTCGGATCCGAAAAAGCCAGAACGTCGTCTACATCACTTGGGATGGCTTTCGCTGGCAAGAGTTATTCGGCGGCGCTCAAGAGGCG
Source organism: uncultured Planctomyces sp. (assembly GCA_964539995.1). Taxonomy (GTDB): domain Bacteria; phylum Planctomycetota; class Planctomycetia; order Planctomycetales; family Planctomycetaceae; genus SXKJ01. The sequence continues at coordinate 3,125 of CAZILR010000553.1, read as the reverse complement.
TTCATTGCGAAGGACGCTGGAGTGGCCGATGTCGAAGGGGTCAAGCGGCGCTTCTGGCGAGAGTCCGATGCCGAACGTCGCGAAGTCTTGTTGCCGTTCGTCTGGAAGACCATCGCAACCAAGGGGCAGATCTTTGGCGATCCGTCCAAGAACGCGGCGGCCAAACTGGAGAACACTCACAAGTTCTCGTATCCCGGCTACAGCGAAATGTTCTGCGGCTTTGCGGACGACAAAGGGATCGACTCGAACAAGAAGTTTCCGAACCCGCACGTCAATGTGCTGGAGTTCTTGAATCACCGTCCCGGCTTTGAGAAGCGAGTCGCTGCCATCGCGACGTGGGACGTGTTCCCGTCGATCCTCAATCAGCAGCGAAGCGGCGTGTACGTCAATGCGGGCATCGTGCCGATACCGGGAGAATCGCTGACGGATCGCGAACGGCTGCTCAACGAATTGATCTCCGACACGGTTGTCTTGTGGCCGGACAATCAAATTGACTCGATCACGATGCAGGTCGCGCGAGAGTACCTGCTCAAGCACAAGCCGCGAGTGCTTTACATTGGCCTCGGTGAGACCGATGAGTGGGCACACGGTCGGCGTTACGACCGCTATTTGCACGCCGCCCATCGAGCAGATGCCTTCACCGCGAAGCTGTGGGAGTTGTTGCAATCGCTGCCCGAATACAAAGATCAAACGTCGCTGGTGCTGGCTTGCGATCACGGCCGAGGCAACACGATTCGCGATTGGACCGATCACGGAGCGAAGATTGAGGGGGCCGAGTTCGTCTGGTCGGCGGTGCTCGGCCCGGAGACTCCGGCGCTCGGTGTGCGGTCGGATGTGAATGCGACGCTCAGCCAGATTGCGGCGACGTTGGCTACGCTGGTCGGTGAGGATTTTCGAGCGGCCAGCCCGAAATCCGCAGCCCCGCTGCCCGGCGTTGTCTCCGCATCGGCAGCAGAATAACGTGTCGCCGCGAGTCACAGATTGCCCCGTTCGCCGTGTTTCGGATGAGCAAGAAAACTCCGGACGGCGGCTTCTCGAAATTTTTGATTTTCAGCGAGACGTTCGGAGTTGTGCGGTGTTGACTGCCGCAGACGGGCCGTCGTGACGCTGTGGATGAAAGCGTCCGTTAGACTGTTTCATGATGCCAAACCCCGCTGACGACTTCATGGAAACCGCGCTAGAGATGCCCGGCCTCGTTGCGCCCAGCAGCAGTGAGCGTCCGGCCGTGCCGCCGCCCACTCCTCCGGCTGCGACAGCCGCGACTTCGCAGGCGAAGCCCGCCCGCACTCACGATCCGGTCGGCGAGTGCATCATCCGCTTCACCGACGAACTGCGATCTGGCCTCCGTCCGCAGATCGAGGACTATCTCAGCGAAGTCGCCCCGCCGTGGCGCGAGGCACTTTTCACGGCACTGTTGCGAGCGGAGTTGGAATCGCAATCGGACAGCGATGAGCCGCTCTTCATCTTTCGCGGGCAGTACCTCGATCGCTTTCCCGACCGCAAGGTGATCGTCGAGCGGCTGCTGGGTGAGTTGGAAGCACGCATCACAACCGTCAGTCACAGTGATCCGGCGACGGGGCCGGTCGAGACAGTCGTGGCTCCGTCCGTTTCTGCCCCTCCGGTGAGTTTGCCTTCGGTCGTGCCCACAGCTTCAGCAGTGGCTCAGGCAGTAAGCGGGGCGATGCTGGATCGCTTCCAATTGATTCGGGAACTTGGAGCGGGCACGAACGGCAAGGTGTTCCTCGCGCACGATCCGAAGCTCGGCCGCGACGTGGCGATCAAGATTCCGCATCCAGAACGGTTGCGGTCATCCTACGACGTCGAGCGATTCTTACGGACGGCTCGTGCGGCCGCGCAACTGCGACACGAAAATCTCTGCCCGATCTACGAGGTCAACGACGTTGCGGGCAACTATTTTTTGGTGATGGCATTCATCAAAGGGAAGCCGCTCAGTCATTTTTTGACGGACCACAAACGCCTGCCGATTCGCCAAGCGGTGCAGATCACGAAGATGCTTGCCGTCGCGATGGTCGAGCCGCATCAAAAAGGGATCGTGCATCGCGATCTCAAGCCGGACAACATTCAGATCGACGAAGATCGCCGTGCCCCGGTCATCATGGATTTTGGACTCGCTCGCTTCGAGCAGGCGGACGCTCCGCAACTGACACACGATGGGCAGTTGCTCGGCACGCCGTACTACATGTCGCCAGAACAGGCTCTCGGCCACACGGAGTTGATCGGCCCGGCGTCGGACCAGTATTCGCTGGGCGTGATCCTGTATGAAATGCTGACAGGTCAGCGACCGATCACCGGCCGCACCGTCGGTGAGGTGCTCAAGAATGTCCACAGCCAAGAGCCAATTCCTCCCAACCAGCATCGGCCCCAGATCGACGGGCTGCTGACTGGCCTGTGCCTGCGAGCGATCGCGAAGTCGCCTGCCGACCGCTTCGCTTCGATGGCGGAGTTCGCGAAAGAGCTGTCCCGTTATTTGAAGTTGCTCAGCCCTGCCTCGTGAACGTAGCCGCCTTGTTCCACGAGGCGGAGCCACGAGGGAAACGCTCGGAAGACAGTGCCAGACTTCGTAGGGAGTCTTTCGTTGCAGCTTCGCCTCGCGGAACGAGGCGACTACGTTCACGCGTTCGAAGCCGGAATCCTTGGCCGTATTGTTGACAGCGGCCTGACCGCTCGGCACGATGTTCGCGACACGCCTCCCGGCCTTTCTGGCTGGGTGCGATTGGAACGCTCCCAAACGAACCGACTGGTTCGCTGGTTCCCAAATCCTACGATCGAAATCCTTCCTGGTTCTTTCCTCCTCTTCGAGTCTTCATCCCTTGTGTCACAGCCAAAAGTCATCCCCGTTTTGGGCGTGATTGGCGGCATCGGGTCCGGCAAGAGTTCCGTGGCTCGACGCCTTCAGTCGCTTCGTCCGATCGCCGTGATCGACGCCGACCAATTCGGGCACCAAGTCCTCCATCTTCCGAACGTCCAAGAAAGGATTCTGAAACGCTTCGGACCAACCGTGTTTGAAACCTATTTCCAAGCAACCAATGATCGGGAGGGCGAGGCTCCCGCCGAGCCGAACGCACAACCACACGGCTCGGCGGGAGCCTCGCCCTCCCAAGAAA
>CAZILR010000552.1:0-4407 GCA_964539995.1 uncultured Planctomyces sp. | reverse complement strand
CCTGTTGAGCTACGACCGGTTCCCCCGGAACACGGTGAAGTTCAACCGCCGGAATGTTTTTTTGCGGGACGAGAACCGCTGCCAATACTGCGGCAAGAAATTTGGCAACAACCATCTCAGCCTGGACCATGTCGTCCCGCGCAGCCGGGGTGGGCCATCGACGTGGGACAACATTGTCTGCGCCTGCTTGAAGTGCAACGTCCGCAAAGGTGGCCGCACTCCGCAAGAGGCGGGAATGAGACTGTTCCGGCTGCCCACTCGGCCGGCTCGCAGCCCGTCGTTGGCGCATCAACTTAGCTCGCGCAAGTACTCGGCGTGGAGAAACTTCCTCGATTGACACGCACTTGCCGGTTGATACGCTCCGATCCGTTTCGCGGGCAAATCGCAACTGCTGTCGGAGACCCTTTGATGAAGAACCCTTCGGTCTTGAATCGCAACGACTCCAGCCTTTCGGCCTCAGTTCGAACTGGTTTTACGCTGATCGAATTGCTGGTGGTGATCGCGATCATCGCGCTGTTGGCCGCGTTGTTGCTGCCTGCCGTCCAACAAGCTCGCGAAGCGGCACGACGTACCGAATGCCTGAACAATCTCAAGCAGGTTGGGATCGCCTGTCAGAACTATGCCGACACACACAAGTGCTTTCCGTCAGGTTTCATTTTAAGCGCCAATCCGTCGATCTCGCTGGCGTTTCCAATGACACCGATCACGATTCAACTCGGCCCTCCGGTCAGCGGAGTCGCGCAACAAGTGCAGTTGGTCGATTGGACGTATTCCGACAGTTGGAGTTGGCATGCGATGATTCTGGCACAGATGGAAAAGACCACGGTCGGAGTCAATTTTAATGCTCCGAAATTTGATCCGATGAATCCGATGATGGTGACTGACAACATGGTCGCCTGTCAGCAGTTGGTTCAAAGCTACACCTGCCCCTCCAGTGCGTTACCCGATAGCCGACCACAGGGCTATGGATATTCGAATTACCGAGGGTGCATGGGAACCGCAGCCGGAACAGGCATCATGTATCAGGATAGCGCCGTCGCCTTTCGCGCGATCCGTGACGGGACGTCCGAGACTCTGCTGGCCGGAGAGTCGTTGATGGGATTCTGGGGAGACGGTAATAGTTGTTGTGCGCGCTTTGCCGATGACGACAACAACAACATTTCCGACCGTGGCACCGACGGCATGGTTCCCACAATGCGTCCTTCGTCGTTCGACACCTACTGGACGACATCGGGAATCCATTTTTTCGGCTTCGGCAGTTGGCACGCGGATATCTGCAACTTCGCGAAAGCGGATGGATCGACTCGCGGAATCGCCAAGAATGTCGATTTCAAAATCTTGAAAGCGCTCTCGACACGCGACGGCAATGATCGCGTCGGCGAATACTAACGCGTCATTTTCGAGCGAGTGCTCCAACAACCACGCAGCGGCGGAGAGTTCTCTCTTGCCGCTTTTTTGTTGGCCAGGTTCAGTGAACCAGCTTTCCTGCCTGCGTCACGGCTAGCAGGACGGGCCTGACCGGTAGATCAACCCCGAGAGCGCGCCTGATTCGGGTGGCGAACGTCAGACGATTTCGCTCGTAATCGTCGCGGGAGACTTGAGTGTCTGATAGATGACGCAGAATCGTTCGGTCAGTGATAGTAGTTTCTGTTTCTGTTCGGGCGTCGCGTCGGAATCGAGTTCAAATCGCAGGCGGATGCGTTGGAAACCGATCGGCGTTTCTTTGCTCACACCCAGCGTACCGCGGAAGTCCATGTCTCCCTCGGCGAAGATATTTCCGCCGCGCAGTGGAATCTCGAGCGCGGTGGCGACCGCCTTCAGTGTGACTCCCGCACAGGCGACGAGCGATTGCAGCAGCATGTCGCCGGAGCAGGCCCATTGCTCTTCGCCGCCAGCCAACGGATGAAGGCCAGCTTCGATGACGCCGGTCGGTGTCGTCACGTTGCAAGTGACGCTGTCCGTTCCAAGCGTTCCGGCCGCGTGCATCGTGATCTGCGCGGACGAAGGGTCTTCTTTGTAGCGGGCCTTGAGCGGAGCCTGTCTGGCTTTGAGTTGTTCGGCGTTCATGGCGGAGTTCTAGCAAACCGCCACGCCGATGAGGACTCTCAGGTGGACGTTACTCGCTGAGCACCGCTGGCACCGATTCCGTCGCCGACAACGGCAGTGGTTCTTTGGCGACGCGCGGCGGTTCGGTGGCGTTGTGCCAAGCCGACATGCTGTCGAGCACTCCCAGCTTGTCGCCCAGCCAACGCAACAACCGGCGCGGGATGACGCCGTTCAGAATCGGCAGCAGCTTGACTTGCCACGGAGTCCGCACGATCTCGCAATCCGACTGGACCGCGCGGACGATTTCGTCCGCCAGTATTTGTGGCGTGAGCATCGGCATTAGGAATGGCGTCTTCGCTCCGGTGAACATGCCGGTGGCGATGTAGCCGGGGCAGACGGAAGTGACGTGAACGTGTTCGTGACCGGTGAGCCGCAGTTCCTCTCGTAGCGACTCCGAAAAGCCGAGCACTGCCCATTTGCTGGAGGCATACGTCGCCGCGAACGGCAACGGCATGAGCGCCGACGCGCTGGCGATGTTGACGATGTGCGACTCCGGGCGCGTGAGTAATTCGGGCAGTAACGTGTGCGTGACGTTGACCGGGCCGAGGCAATTGACATCGTAGATCGCTTTGTGGCGTTCGAGAGGCAGGTTCTCGAATGTTCCGCCGCAGACGATGCCGGCGTTGTTGACCAGGATGTCGATCGGGCCGTGCTCGGAGAGGACGTGATCGTGGACGTCTTGCACGCTGGCCGGATTCGTCACATCCATCGCGTAGCCGAACGCGCGGTGATTGGACTTGGTCAGCATGCCGACGGTGTCGTGGACTCGATCGGCATCGCGATCGGTGACGATGATTTCGCAGCCTGCTTTGGCGAACGTCTTGGCCAACTCGCGGCCGAGGCCGTGGCCGGAGCCGGTGATCAGAACGCGTTTGTCTCGGAGGTGCGTCATGGCAGTTCTTTCCGAAGGATTTGGCTCCATCCTGCGGGGTTATTTGAAGAGCGACACGAACGCCGAATACGAAAGCTCGGCGACGTGACGCAGAGTTGGTTGGTGATACAGATTGAACAGGTTCCAGGCGATCGGCTCGGCGTGACGATGGCCCGGAGTCCAAATTGGTTTGGGGACGACCATCAGCGGACCTTCGAGGACGGTCTTTTCAACGGCTCGCAGGCCGAAGGTGTTGTGAACGAAGCCAAGCCCACTTTGCGGATCGAAAATCGTGCTGCTGGGATGTCCGCCCCACGGGAGGGTCAGCAACGCGAACGCAATCCCTGGCCACTGATTGATGCAAACCGTGCCGTATCGCAGCCGGTCAATGGCGGCGTTCAATTCGGCGCGGCCGCGTTGCGAACTGCGAAACGCCGACGGAACCGTGAACGTCGCGCAGAGCGTGCCCCACAATCCATCGTTGGCGAAGTCGGTCGCTTTGCCGACGAATTCAAATTCGTCAGCGGCATCGAGCGGCATCTCGGCACACACCGGGACGAACGATTCCTCGCGGCAGAGCAAAGGCGATTCGGACGGATTGACGTCGCGGAACAACGTCCACGGAAGTTGCGGCAGTCCGTCGTGCGACTCGTTACCGTCGAACTTGCAGCCAGTGAATCGCTCGAAGCGATCGAGTGCTCCTGGGTAGTAGGAAACTCGTCGCGGCAATTTGCTGAGGATCGCTTGCAGCCGAGACAGAAAATCTTCGCGTTGCGGCCAGTGTTTCCAGGTGATGAGTGCGCGCGTCGAGACGCAGTTGAAGCCGCCGTTGTTCGTGATTGACGCCGCGACGTTTTCTGCCTGCGCTTGAAGCTGCATCGACGAGTAGTGGCCAGGAACGATGATCCACGGTGAGACGTTGCCGAGTTCGCTGGTAATCGGTTTGTCGAGCAGCGGCTCGTCGGCTTGTTTTCGGCGTGCGCGTTCGGCGGGATCGGCTCCCCAAATGATCGCTTCGTGGGCGGCAACCGAACCAGTGATGTGAACGGCATCGACCAGGTCGTGCTGAGTCGCTCGCGCACCGACCGCCGCGTCACCGGAGATGACTCGCAGGCAACCCGCTTCAAGCAGCGGCGAGAACGCCTGCTCGATCACGGGTCGCAGCGGGTCCATCAGTGGGTGCATCTTGACCAGAGCGACGTGTTGCTCTTGAAAGATTTTGCCGAGCACGTCCGCCGCGAAGATGCCGGTCACGTTGCCGGCTCCGAGTACCAGGCTAGTCGTCGGCATGCGGTGCTGAACCGGATGAGTCGCGGCCTCGGCTTCTTCGTCGCAGAGTCCCGGCTTCAGCCAGACGCTGGCCTGGAAGTTCATGAAGCAAACCGGATCGAACAGGTCGCGCATGACCGGCATGACCGGCACTCGCCAGC
>CAZILR010000551.1:0-4412 GCA_964539995.1 uncultured Planctomyces sp. | reverse complement strand
CTTGAGGTCAATCTGACGATCACGGCAGTTGCGAGAGTGGTCCCATTTAGACGCGTGGCGGCAGTTGCAGGACTTGATTCCGTTGAGCACCCGAGTCCGGTTTGATGGGATTCGTTCCCCTCCGTCACCGATCCACTCGGCAAATTCAGATTTTAGATTTGCAGTTTCTCGTGAGATCCGTGACGCTGGCTCCGATTTGTTGAAGGTATTAAGTTGTCGTTTCACACGAATCGATACACGGATTGCGCCGTCCATGATTTCAACAATTAACAACAGCGATCCAACGGACTCAGGCTCGTTGAATGAAGGCTTGCGTTGTGGGTTGGTTGTCTTGTTGCTGTGCTTGACCTTCTTCACTGGTTGCTCGGAGAGTCCCCTCGTGGCTCCGCCGCAGGAACCCCCGCACCTTCAATTGCAAACGGTACTTTCCGCCTACTTCAATGCCGCCCGCAAGCTCCAGCGGTCTCCTAAGGGCGAGGAAGAACTGCTTCCGTTCTTGAGGGGAGAAAACGAGACTGACGAAGCGGCTTCTAAAAAACTTCGTTCGTTGCGCGATAACGAACAATATGTGATTTTGTGGGGTATCGACTTCGCAAAGTTGGCCAAAGACAATATCACGTCCAACGTGGTTGTGGCTTACGAACGAAAAAGCACGGCGGGAAAACGTTACGTCGCGTTTGCTCCGAATTATGTGATGTTGATGTCCGACGAAGAGTTGAAGAAGGCCGCATTTCCACCCGGACAACCACCGCCACTTTGATCGCAACGGAATCTTTCCTTTCATCTATTCTTCAAGGGATTCATTGTGACAAGAGTTCAACGGCCACAACCGACAGAAAAAACTAAGCGGCGGCAGGGATTCACACTTATCGAACTGCTAGTGGTGATCGCGATCATCGCCGTGCTCATCGGGTTGTTGCTGCCGGCGGTGCAAGCTGCACGCGAGGCCGCGCGACGTTCCCAATGCACAAACAACTTCAAGCAGATCGGCGTGGCCTTTCAGAATCACCACGACGTTCACAAGTCGCTCCCCTCTGGAGGTCTGGAGTGGTGGCGAGACCGGAATGGAACTGGTGGAGCGAGTACTCCCCCAACATTTCAGTGTCCGGGAACTCCTGTGGGCGCGGACCTTCAGAACTGGGGCTGGATGTACCAACTACTACCGTTTCTGGAGAACCGTGCGCTTTGGAAGGAGCCGGATGACCGAGTCGTGGGACAAGCGTTTGTGAAGCCATTTCTTTGCCCATCAATGAGGCCTCGAACATTCCTGTACGGGGGAGGCAGTTATGGACCGACTCCCGTGATGCGTGCGATGGCGGACTACGTTGGCAACGGTGGCACATGGGGAAGTTGGAATCCCGCAGTCGGTAGCAATGCGCTGGATGGGCCAATCGGATACTCCGGGAAAGCGGCCAAGTTCCAACACATGATGGACGGTCTTTCGCCGACTCTGTTTGCCGCCGAGAAGTATTTGGATGCACTCCCCTCATCCTCGCGATGCAACGATGACCAAGGTTGGACCGACGGTTGGGACAACGACACGATGTGTTTTGCAAACGGCCAATTCGGTTCGGCCGGGCCAGCAGTCACTCCGTTGAGACATGGTTACGCGCCCGCGTTGGGATCCTGTGGGCTGTATTTTGGGAGCATTCATCAGACGATGATTTCCGTCTTTTGTGACGGCTCCGTCCGAAACATCGCATTCGCGGTGGATGCCACTGTCTGGACTCGGGTCTGCAGCGGCAAAGATGGCAAAGCCTACTCCCTCGGAAATTAGAGCGGCTCAATGTCCCATGTGATGGTTGAGACGCTGCTTGAGATCGTTTCGACAGTCGGGTTCAGCGAACCAGTCGTGGGTTTGTTTTTGAAAAATGCTTCGCTGACATGGCGCTCGACGGTCAGAGCTGACAAAAACTCCGAACGTGGCGGCAAGCTGCCAGCTTGCAGGCGGAATCGTCACAAGCTTGCAGCTTGAGGCTACGGTTCTTCCGCCTTTAAGTGACGAGCGGCACTCTCCAACCCCGGACGCAGTCTTTCACCTGCGGCAGCAACACGAGTCAAAAATGTCTCAGCAAACTTCGCAGAAACTCTCTCGCCGTGATCTTGTCTCTGCCGCTGGTGTTGCTGCGGCCGGGATCGCGTTCGTCAATCAGGCCGTCGCCGACGAGAAGACTCCCGGCACTCAAGTCGGTGATCGGACTTCGACGATCCGCATCACCGCGATGAAAACGTACTGGGTCGGGCCGATTGTGTATGTGAAGATCGAGACGAACCACGGCGTCACTGGTTGGGGCGATCTCAAAGGGGTCAATCCGCTCGTATCGAAACCGCTGGTCGAGTCACTGTTTGAGTTGCTCGATGGCGAGAATCCGACGCGTGTCGAACATCTCTGGCAGAAGCTGTTTCGCGCTCACCGCAACATGCGCGGCGGAGCCTTGATGGTCCACACGCTCGCGGCCATCGACATGGCATTGTGGGACATCACCGGCAAGCTGTGGGGAGTCCCGGTCTATCGGCTGCTCGGCGGCCCGACGCGCGATCGCATTCGGGTGTACCACACAGAGAAGGCTCAGAAGGTTCCGCCGCATGGCATCTACGAGCACTCGGGCAACCCGGCCGACATCGACAACATGGTCAAGGCGATCAAAGCCGCTCGCGAGAAAGTCGGCCCTGACGGAGCGGTCATGTTCGATGCGCACTCGGCCGTGCCGCCCGCGACACTGATTCAATTGGCGGCGAAGCTCGAACCTTACGACCTGCTGTTCATCGAAGAACCGGCCGTCCCAGGCAACATCGAAACCTTCAAGCGACTCAAGCAGCACATCAACATTCCACTGGCGACCGGCGAACGCGACCGAACGATCTGGGGCGTGATCCCGTATCTGCAAGAAGGTTGCATCGACATCCTGCAACCCGACTGCTGTCACACCGGTGGTATCAGCCAGATGAAAAAGATCGCGACGCTCGCCGAGGCGTACTTCGTCCCGATCGCTCCGCATTGCACGGCGACATTTCTGGGGATCGCGGCCAGCTTGCATGTCGTTTCGTCGATTCCGTTTTTCCTGATCCACGAGTTTTATCCGACGAACGCTGGCTTCAACGTACCCGGCGTGACTCGCATGGCGTTCGAGTACGACAAGGACGGCTACATCGGCCTGCCGCCGGGGCCGGGACTCGGCGTTGAAGTGGACGAGGCGAAGCTCATTGAGGAATCGAAGAAGCCGCAGACCTACAAGTGGCCCGGAGCAAAACTCAAAGACGGCTCGATCGCGGACTACTGAGGCACTCAAGCAAGATCGGCGAACGGGAGGCGTGAGCCTTCTGTTTCTTCTGGGACCAACCGGCTAACGCCAGCCGTTCGCCGACGTCCGAGGGAACTCTACAGAACGGCTCACCGCGAAACGGACCTGTCAACACAAAAAACTCCTTGCGGGAATTTGCGCACCACGCACCATCGACCAGAGGCACCGACTTTGGCATAGTGGTGTCGCCTTCGCCGTCGTTCGGAATGCTTCCCCTGGAACCGACATCGTGCGTCAAGAACCTCCTGAACATTGGAAAGCGATCACTGGTCCATCAGGTTGGTTTCACATCGGGTGTCCGCCGTCATGGCAGGTGCAAGTTTTCGAGGGAGTCACGCACATCATGTTGCCGGAGCAAGCCGGCATCGTTTCGATTCGCTGCGTGTGGGGTGACGTTCCGAAACTTGATGAGGCGATCGAGTTCGACCGGCTCTTCCCGCGACGCCGCAAGGTGCGCCGGATTCATTCGCTACGACTGCCGCAGCCGTCTGCTGGATGGGAAGGCGATGCCGTGCTCGATCCGCCGCAATCCTGGTGGCGGCGTTGGTTCACGCGGTCGAAGTGGCACCGCTGGAAAGCCTGGGCCATCGAATGGCCAAGCATGATGCTGCTGGTCACATTCGTCGAACGGGGCGACCGGCCGCACGATCCGGAGACCGACACGCTCGTTCGCATGGTGCTCAACACGCTGGAGGCTCCCGACTTGATCGCCGATCCTCCGCAACTTTTCGCCGCCCGTGCGTTGAAACTGGCTCGCGACAAATTCCCGTTGCTCGAATGCGAGCAGACCGGCGAGTTCCAACTGCGGCTCGGCAAATCGAACGTGAACCTGTTCAACTTTTATCGCTCGTATGTGCAGTCGCCCGACCGTTTCGAGAACATCCTGCTGCCGGCGCTGACCACCGTCGTCCAAGTCCAGGAATGGGGCGAAGAGCAAACCACGCCGTCGCTCGATGCCGTGCGCGACCGCATCATGCCGATGCTCTACCCGGAGAAAGTCTGGAAGCAGAACTTCCCGAACTTCGTCGGCGAACCGTGGGTCGCGAACCTGATGATCCTGTACGTCGTCGATGAGGCCCAAGCCTACTGGTACATCCGCAACGAACTGCT
>CAZILR010000550.1:0-4427 GCA_964539995.1 uncultured Planctomyces sp. | reverse complement strand
GTGTAACCAACCCTGACCTGAGAGCAGTCCGCAACATCGACGCACCGCAAGAGAAATCATATCCAGTGTAACCAACCCTGACCTGAGAGCAGTCCGCAACATGTCGCTAGGTGTGCCGGCGGCTTGTTGGAGTGTAACCAACCCTGACCTGAGAGCAGTCCGCAACATGAATGGCACTTGCCGCCGCACAAACCGGAGTGTAACCAACCCTGACCTGAGAGCAGTCCGCAACGGCTTCAACGTCGTCACCGTCGCCGCGCTAGTGTAACCAACCCTGACCTGAGAGCAGTCCGCAACAACAGTCGCCGCACAATGGCCGGCTGTGTGAGTGTAACCAACCCTGACCTGAGAGCAGTCCGCAACGCGCGGTCGTGAATCGTCGAATCTCCCAAAAGTGTAACCAACCCTGACCTGACCTTCCCCCTGATTTGTGGACAGTGAATTTAGCTGGATACGGCACCGGCGGCGTGTCGAGTTTCGTACTCTGCAGGGGTGAGATAGTCCAGCGTCGAGTGGCGGCGGTGCTGGTTGTAGAAGTTTGCGATGTATTCGACGATGGCTTGCTCGGCCTCGTCGCGGGTCGTGAAATGGTGATGTTGCAGTAATTCTTGGGACAATGTGCCGAAGAAGCTTTCCATCACGGCGTTGTCCCAGCAGTTGCCTTTGCGGCTCATGCTGCAAACGATGCCATGGCTCGTGAGCAGGTTTTGGAAATCGTGGCAGGCGTATTGGCTGCCACGGTCGCTGTGATGCAGCAGACCGGGTTGCGGTCGGCGCGCCGCCAGCGCCCTCTTCAGTGCGGTGATGACCAGTTCGCTGGTGCGTTTGTGGCCCAGCGACCAACCCACCGCGCGTCGTGAGAAAAGATCCAAAACGGCGACCAGATACAGCCAGCCTTCCGAGGTTGGAATGGCCATGATGTCGTTGACCCAGACCTGATTGGGCCGGGCCGGCGCAAATTTCCGATCCAACAAGTTCTCGGCGACGGGCAGAGTGTGGTTCGAGTCGGTCGTGTGTTGGAATTTACGTCGGATCGTGGCTTGCAGTCCTTCTTGTTGCATGATTTTCGCCACGGTCTTTTGGCAGCAAGAGATTCCGCGTGCCACAAGTTCGGCGTGAACTCGCGGACTGCCGTAGGTGCCTCGGCTTTCCTCAAAGATGTCCCTGATCTGCTGGTGCAACTGCCCCCGTCGCTGCGTGTACTGGTTCGGCGGTCGAGTTCTCCAAGCGTAGAACCCGCTCGGAGAAACCCCCAGGACACGACACATCGCGGTCACTGGCCAAGTCCGGCGATGTTCCTGAATGAAGCCGAACCGTTGGACCGCGTGCCGCTGAATTAAGCCTCCGCCTGCCCGCAGGATGGCCGAATCCATTCTCAATCGGCGAAGTTCTTGGTGGGGGTCGAGCACGGTCGCGGTCGTTTGTTTCAGAAGCCGGATGAAGCTGAAGCAAATCATTGACCGGCATGTGATTGAAAAATTCACACGCATTTTTTGGTGGATCGCTGGTTGGCTTTGCAGTGGCCAAGAATCCGCGATGGCGCGACGAGCCTCGTTCTCCAACGCCGTCCTGGCCCACGAACTCTTGAGATTCGGCTTCCCCTGTGCCATTGTCTCGCCACACGGGCAACGTCGTTCTGAAAGGAAAGTTCCATGTCGCTGCGACGCTTCACGATTCTATGGGTCTGTTTGTTTTGCGGTCTGATGATCGCTCCGGCTGTCTGGGCCGCTGGTACCAGCGGGACGATTGAGTCCGTCTCCGCAGACCGTAAGAAAATCACCGTCAAGCCAACCGGCGATAAACCCAAGCGAGTGTTTACCGTGCCGGACGGCGTCAAGATCACACTCGATGGCAAGGCGGCAAAGGTCGGTGATCTCAAAGAAGGTCAGCAGATCTCCATCTTCACCAACAGTAGTGACACGGTGACAAGCGTCATCGTTCGCAACGAAAAGGAGAAGACGGCTGCACCCGCTCCCGCGACCACGCCAACACCGAAGCCCACACCCAAATCGAAGAAGGCCGAGCCAGCCGCTGAAACCGCGAACGACGACAATGGCACCGGCAAGCCGGGGGACTCGCCGCAGTTCCGGGGACCGCGCCGCGACGGACAAGCCGGCGGAGGCAATAACATCTCCAATAATTGGCCGCGCACCGGCCCCAAGCCCGAATGGTCGGCGGGCGGATTGGGCGAGGGCTTTTCCGCCGTCTCGGTCGCGAACGGCCGCGTCTACACGATGGGCTTGACCGGAACGGACGAGAAGGTCTTCGCGCTCAACGAGCGTGACGGCCGGCCTGGCTGGGCGGTTTCGACGGGTGGCGGTGCCTATCGCGACGGCACCGGCGACGGTCCGCGCTGCACGCCGACCGTCGATGGCGATCGAATCTACGCGCTGGGAGCGCTTGGTGATTTGGTTTGTCTCGATGCTCGCACCGGACAACGCCGCTGGCACAAGAACGTGCTCCGGGAGTTCGGCGGGAACGCCGGTCACTGGGGCATCTGCGAGTCTCCGCTCATCGACGGCGACAAAGTTATCGTGACTCCCGGAGGCCGCGGAGCCACGATCGTCGCGCTCAACAAGAACAACGGCAACGAAATTTGGAAGTCGCGAGTCCCCAGCGATCCTGGTCCCGGCTACGCATCGGCCATCGCCGTCGAAGTCGGCGGAGTGCGGCAGTACGTCAACTTTACCGCTCGCGGCTTGGTCGGCGTCCGAGCCAACGACGGTGAGTTCCTGTGGCAGAGCAATTCCTCCGCGAATGGCACGGCGAACTGCTCGGCCGCCGTCTTCCACGACAATCATGTCTTTTACGGCTCCGGTTACGGCACGGGCGGATCGTGCCTGAAGCTCGAATCGAACGGCAACACCACACGCGCCGAAGAGGTCTACAAAACGAAGGACATGAAGAACCACCACGGCGGCATGGTCGTCGTCGATGGATTCCTCTACGGCTGCGACGAACAAATTCTGACTTGTCTCGACATGCTCTCCGGCAAAGTGATGTGGAAGGAACGCTCGCCCGGAAAAGGTTCGATCACGTTCGCCGACGGAATGCTGATCGTCCGCGACGAACAAGGCCCGCTCACGCTGGTCGAAGCCAATTCCCAGCGGTACGTCGAGAAGGGCCAATTCGATCAACCTAACCGCAGCCGCCGCCAAGCTTGGGCCTATCCGGTCGTCGCCAACGGACACCTGCTGTTGCGAGACCAAGAGACTTTGTTTTGCTACGATCTCCGCCGCTGAAGAATTCGGAGTTCGGAATTGGGAAGTCGGAACGAAACGCATTTTCCGACTTCCACCCTCCGAATTCCGACTTCCGATTTCTTTCACAACTCAAACGAATGGACGCACCCCATGAGCACTGAGGTTCTCGCCGCGCCGCCTGCCGATCTGCACGCCCGTAAGCAACTCATCCGCGAACAAGCCCACGCCAATCGCAACGCGCAGCCCGACAAAGACGAGATCAGTCGCCGCATCGTGGCATCCTTCATGGCACAGCCGGAATACGCCGCCGCTCGGACGGTGATGTTTTACGTCGATGTCCGTTCCGAGGTCCGCACTCGCAACGATCTCGAAGCCGCGCTGCAAACCGGCAAGAAGATCGTCGTGCCGTACTGCGTCGATGGTGAACTGGAACTCTTCCATTTGGAGTCGATGGATGAACTCGAACTCGGCATGTACCGCATCCTCGAACCGAAAGCCGATCTGCGTTCGGTCGCGGCAAAGCGAGTCGAAGTCGAAGAACTCGATTTGATCATGGTCCCCGGCGTCGGCTTCGACCGCCGAGGCGGCCGCACCGGACACGGCAAAGGCTACTACGACAAGCTGCTGGAGCACGCTCGTCTCGACACGCCGCTGATCGCGCTCGCCTTCGAGTGCCAGCTCTTCCCCGAAATCCCGATGCAAACGCACGACATGTTCATGGACAAAGTCGTCACGGAATCGGCGGTCTACGAGGGCTTGGGACGACGCGGTGATTCGGAATCGACGACACCGACGAAGCCGCGCTGAGGCGAACATAGTGCAAAGTGCAGAGTGGCGACTGCAAAGTGCAAAGTGACGGCCGGGTGATGGCATTCCATTTTTCACTTTGCACTATTCACTCGGCACTTTGCACTTTCATTCCCTTTTTCTTTCAATTCACCGAATCACATGAGCACCACGTCCCCCGCCGGCTGCGAAATCGAAGACACCTACGCCGAGGCGTTCCGCAGCATCTACGCTGAGATTCTTGTCACCGCGCGCGATCGCAAGTGGCTGCAACACGCGGTCAACAAGGCGACGGGCCACGCGAGCAGCACGATCTTTTGCGACTGCGAAGCGGGAGTCGATCGCTTCGTCGGCCCCGGCGGCGATGAGTCCTTCGCGACTCCCGATGGTCGGCCGGGTGCGATCATTCAGTTGCACGTCCCGCGTTTCCGCAAGGAC
>CAZILR010000549.1:0-4432 GCA_964539995.1 uncultured Planctomyces sp. | reverse complement strand
AGTGAA
Source organism: uncultured Planctomyces sp. (assembly GCA_964539995.1). Taxonomy (GTDB): domain Bacteria; phylum Planctomycetota; class Planctomycetia; order Planctomycetales; family Planctomycetaceae; genus SXKJ01. The sequence continues at coordinate 4,426 of CAZILR010000549.1, read as the reverse complement.
GTACTACCGCAACGGCGGCATCCTCCACACCGTGCTGCGTGACTTGGCAAAGAGCTGACGTTTCATCGAGATCGACATGGCCTCCGTCACCAATTCCGACCGTCCGTGGCCGCTGGGATTGGTGTCGAATTGCTGGAAAGTCCAATTGGATTCCGGTGCCCAACTCGACTCGTTGATCGCGGCGGCAGTTCGGGTGGGATTGACGGCCATCGAGCTGCGGCAAGGGAGTCTCGGTGAATACGAAACCGGGCCGCCAAGCGTTCCGCAGGCGGATCGCTTGGCGGTTTTGGCTCGCCGCTTTCCCGAAGTGCGGTTCAATGTGGCGTTGAGCTTGCCGTGCTTGAGTGGCGAACTGACTCGTGAGGACTCGTTATTCCTCGCTGGACGCTCGGCGGCCATCGCACTGGCGAATGGACAGCCGCCACATCTGCGGTTGGTCGATTTGCAAACTCGGCCAGAGCGATGTTTGGAATCGTCGGTCAAAGCCGCTGTGAGCGGACTGGTTGAGTTGACCGAGGCGATGATCGAAGTCGAGGGGACACTCTCGATCGAGCACTCTCGACAACCGTGGTCTTGGTTTGATGCGGTGATGCACGCGGCGCGTCACAAGTTGGGTGAGCGAAGCTCACGGCTGCGGCTCTGTTTTGATCCGTGCAATTTATTGCTGACGGAACGAGCGGATGAGGTTGCGAACATCGTCGAGTCGGTGCGACCAGAAGACGTGTCGATGATTCACGTCAAACAGCGGAGAGGCGGGCAAGTCCAACCGGATGTCAGCGACGGAGACCTCGATTGGCCGAGTCTCTTGGAAACGCTGCGACGGCGAGGCCATGTTGGGCCGGTGTTGTTTGAAATCGCGCCGCATGTCGATGTGTGGGAAAAACTGGAAAATGGCATTGCTCGGCTGTTCGGCGCGGCGGAGAGATAAATCGCCGCACCCCAAAGAAAAAGCCGAAGGAACACGGTTGCGTTCCTTCGGCTTTCGAGTTTCAGCGCGAAGCCAGAAGCTTAGCGGCGGCCGTAGCCACCACCGCCTCCACCGTAGCCGCCTCGGCCACCTCCGCCTCCACCGTAACCACCACGGCCGCCGCCTCCACCGCCGCGCTCTTCGCGGGGGCGGGCTTCGTTGACGGTCAACGGGCGTCCGTTGTGGTCCTTCTCATGCAAGCCTCGGATCGCTTCGTTGGCGGAGTTATCGTCCCCCATCTCGACGAAACCGAACCCCTTGCTGCGACCGGTGTCTCGGTCCTGGATGACTTGAGCGCTCTGCACTGAGCCGAATTGGCCGAACAGGGTTTCCAAGTCTGAACTCGAGACGTCATAGCTCAAGTTTCCAACGTACAACTTCTTTCCCACTTGCTCGCTCTCCCAAAAATCATTGTCGGCCCTGCGGACTTTCCGGACCGAATCGAAAGGAGCCAAATATGGTGGCTCACCAGGTGGTAAAGGCGATGGAGGAAGCAGCAAGCGATTCAGAAGAACCAACGCAGCGAGTCGCGTCGTCAAACCAACCGGCGAGGACTATAAGCACACGTCCGTTCAACCGCGAGCGCAAGATGGGTCCGTTTTGATGATCCAGAATTTCAAAACGGCTTGACGAACGGCACGGCATCACAGCGATTTCAGCGTCGCGGTCAGTTCTCGTAACAGTGTGGTGATGTCGTTTCGAGTGTTGTAGCCGTGAATGGCGACTCGCAAACGGCCAGCGTGGGACATGACGTGGATGCGCTGAGAACGCAACCGCTGGGCAATCACTTCAGCAGCAGGATGCCGGAAAGCGATGATGCCCGCGACGAGTGAGAGGTCTCTCGGTGTGAGCAGTTCGACCGGCAGTTTCACCATTTCCGCAAGGCACTCTTCGACCAACGGTTGAGCGGCTTGGTTGATCGTCGGCACGCCGATCGTTTTGAGATATTTGAGAGCCGCGCGGATCGCGTAGATCGCCGGAAAGTTTGGCATCCCGACCGCAAAGCCCGCTGCACCTGGCTTGCTCACGGCACGATCGAAGCGAGCCGCACCGAAAGCATCGTCCAGATTGAACCAGCCGCCCGCCGGCACATGCCAATCGGACGCTCGCGCGGACGGAACTCCGACAAGCCCACCACCGTGGCTGGCCAGAATCCATTTGTGCGTGCTGCTAACGATCAAATCTGCACCGGTCAGGTCCAGCGGAATGCGGCCGAGTGCTTGAGTGACATCCACGGCCAGCAGAGCAGGGGAGTGGCGACGCACGGCCTTAACGACTGGCGGCAGCGACAAACGAAATCCGTTGAAGAAGCTCACGAGCGACACGGTGACGAGCCGCGTCTTCGGAGTGAGCAGCGATTGCAAGTCTTCGACCCGCAGCGCACCCTCGCGAGCCTTCCAGACTCGAACGGTTGCCGGACAAGTCGGCAACAACCACGGCGTCGCGCCGGCGGGGAAGTCGAGATCGTTGATGACGACCTCGTCTCCCTCACGCAATTGCAACGCCAACGCCGCAAGGTTGTACGCTTCGGACGAACACGAGCAGATGCCAATCTCTGCCGCCGTCAGGCCATACAACTCGGCGACAAGAGATTTCGTTTCTTCGAACGCCGCGAAGTGTCGCTCGCGACCATCCATGCCAAGTTGCTTGTCACGAAAGTACTGCTCCAGCGCGTCGCGGACTTCAAGTGGCGGAATCCCCTCGGCGGCCGTGTTGAGATACACCATCTCGGCAAGTGACGGAAACGACTGACGACGCGATTCAGCAGTCAGCATGGTCGTTGGCTCCAAATCAGAAATTCAAAAAATGAGACACTCGAATTGTGTCGCGTAGGACCGTCCTCTTCTATGCCTGCGAATCATTGAGGGACATCTTTCGATCGTGACGCAACTGCCAACGGCGCGCACCAACCAACCAAATCAGAGACCAGACAAGTCCAGCCGTCCAGCCAGCGAGGACATCGGTCGGAAAGTGGACTCCCAAAAAGACACGGCTGGCCCCGACCAATGTTGTCAACAAAATTGCCGTGAACATAATCGCCAGACGAACTCGACCGTTGTTGATGACTCTGAGCAGTTGGAAACCGAGCGTCACATACACGACGACGGACATCAGAGCATGCCCACTGGGAAAGCTGCTGGAATGGAAATCCGCAAGATGTGGCACGATCTCCGGCCGTGGCCGTTGAAAACTACTCTTCAACCACAGCATGACCACATAGCCGGTTGCCGTCGCGCCCAGCAAAGTCCGTAACGCGATCTTTTGATTTGCCGCCGAGAGGAACAGCGTGCTCACCGAAACAATCAGGATCAGGGCCGAGTAGCTTCCAAGGACCGTAATCTCACGAGCAAACTGAGCCAGCCAGCGTGGCCCGATCACTTCATCGGGGCGATGAGGTTGTCGAAACAGACGGACGACACGCTCGTCGAAAGCTTGGGTCTGACCGCCGGAGACTCGCTCTGCAACTTCAAAAAAAGCCCAGATTCCAGCCACGATCAGCAGCCAGCCTGCAAGCACGGCCCGCTCGTGGCTGGCGATCCAATTCAACGCTCGGCGACACAGAGACATCATGACCGGTCGGTCAAAAACACGATGACTCACCGAAGTAAGTGGCAGAAAACCAAACCAATCGGTTTAGTGAAGATGTCGGGACTCGAATCCGAGACCAACGGATTAAAAGTCCGGGGCCGCCAAATTGCAACCGCCAATACGGCAGCACGTTCCGAAGTTCGCGGGAAGAAAGCCGCACCGAAAGTTGCATACGACACGTCAGAACAACGGCGGCGAACAGTGGGAATCGCCACCGGAATCCGCCCCTGAACTGAGTAGGTTTGTGACGGCGCAGCCGATGCTGTCGGCAGTGATCAAGCGGATGATCCTCGCGGAGTTGGATGCCGCATTAGAGATGTATTTCCGGGAGCGGTTGACGCTCGGTTCGGATTCCACCAAGTGACCTGCAAGCTGGTTCGCGACGCCTGCTTCAACGCCAGCGTGCCGAACTACGTCACGAAGCAATGGGAGCCGGCGACCCCGACCGATCACATCCCGCATCTGTATTTCGTGGATGCTCTCGAAGGTCTCGACTGGTTCGGCCGCCCCATCGAGCCGGAGTTCATCCTCGACATCTCCGCCACGTTCGATCTCAAGCTGAAGATGCTCGCCTGCCACGCCAGCCAGCGCGAATGGCTGCGCAAGCAACACGGCGTCGACGAGTACCTCGAAAGCTGCCGCCGCTGGAGCGCTGCTCGCGGAGCCACCATCGGCACCGCTTTCGGCGAAGCCTTCACGCAGTCCAAAGGGCATCCGTTCCCGAACAACGACCTGCTTCGCGAAGTGCTGGGTCGGTGATTGCGGCCGACAAGTCCAGCGATGGACGCTAAAAACGAAATCGCGGATCCGCTATCAACTCGATTCAGGAATTCCGCCATCCGTACTTTGTTCGAAGAACTGGAAAGTTTC
>CAZILR010000548.1:0-4435 GCA_964539995.1 uncultured Planctomyces sp. | reverse complement strand
GGAAAGACTACCCATGTTCGACCCCACCTCCGGCCGCCGCCATTTCGCCAGCGATAATTATTCGGGAGTCTGCCCCGAAGCGTGGGATGCGATGGCCCGCGCGAATCAGGGACATGTTCCCGCCTACGGCGACGACGAATGGACCGCGAAAGCCGCCGACCTGATCCGCGAGTTGTTTGAGGTCAACTGCGAAGTCTTCTTCTCGTTCAACGGCACTGCGGCGAACGCGTTGGCGCTGTCGGCCATGTGCCAGTCGTATCACAGCATCCTGTGCCACGAACTTGCTCACGCTGAAACCGACGAGTGCGGCGCGCCGGAGTTCTTCTCGAACGGTTCGAAACTTCTGGTGGTGTCTGGCGAAGACGGCCGCATCCGACCCGAAGCGGTGTCGCACATGGTGCAGCGCCGTTGTGACATCCACTACCCGAAACCGAAAGTTCTGAGCCTTACGCAAGCCACGGAACTTGGCACGGTTTACTCGGTCAACGACCTGCAAGCGTTGTTCGAGACAGCGCGACGTCACGAGCTGCGAGTCCACATGGACGGCGCTCGCTTCGCCAACGCGGTCGCCGCGCTTGGAGTCGCCCCGAAGGAAATCACCTGGAAGGTCGGCGTCGATGTCCTCTGCTTCGGCGGCACCAAGAACGGCATGGCAGTCGGTGAGGCGATCATCTTTTTCAAAAAGGAACTTGCTCACGAGTTCGCCTACCGCTGCAAGCAATCGGGGCAACTCGCCTCGAAGATGCGATTCCTCGCCGCGCCGTGGGTCGGAATGCTGGAGTCCGGCGCATGGCTGCGGAACGCCACGCAAGCCAACCGCATGGCCGAGCAACTCGAAGCGGGACTGTCGGAAGTCCCCGGCGTCGAGTTCATCTCACGCCGCCAAGCCAACTCGGTCTTCGTGCGTCTGCGCCCCGAAGTCGCGACCGCGCTGCGAACTCGTGGCTGGCGGTTTTACACGTTCATCGGTGCCGGCGGCGCACGATTCATGTGCTCGTGGGACACCGCCGAGTCTGACGTCGCCGCGCTCATCAACGACGTGCGCGAACTGACGGCCGCGAAGCCATCAACGTAGCCATCACGCTCCTGCGTGATGAGCCTTTCAGTGTTGATGTTGATTTTGAATGAGCGTTCGCAGCCGAGACCCGGAAGGCTCGTCACGCGGAGCGACGACGGCTACGTTCAGAGCGAGCTGGCGACCAGCCGCTCACGAGCCAGCGTCGAACCGTGCTTCGCTGCCATTTTCCAGTGCAGCTTCGCGACTCCGGGACGGTTTTCCGCTTCGGCTTTGTGAGCCAGTCGCTCGAACTTCGCGGCACGCTCCGCCGTGGACTCCGCTTCGCGCGGAGTCTCCGCATGCGGACGACTGATCGCCGCCGCATGACGGGCGAAGCGAGATGCTGGCTCCGACCGATCCGGGACCGAGTTCAAGATCGCCTCGTCCATCGCGCGCAGATCAATGACGGTCACGCCGACGGACATCGAATTCGAGGATCGAGACAATCCCAGAGAAGAACCTGGCTGCCCAAATCCGAATCGCGATCGGCTCAATTGAGCCGACGACGCACCACCGAGAAAGACTCGGCCGCCATTGGGCACCACGACAGAACTCGCCACCGAGGTCGTTCCGAGAACCGGTTGCTGTACGACCAACTGCTGGCCGAAGGCCGGAACGGTCAGCGTCGTCCCAAGCAGAAGTGTCAACAAGTTCGCACGCATGGCCTGTTCCTCGATACGCATGGGATTGATCGGCGTGATCCGATCGATCATGAACCCTAATTCTGTTGAGGAGTTGTTCCGGGCGGCGCGACCACGGGAGTTGTTGTCGGGGGGACTGCCCCTGTTGGCACCGCTCCAGGAGGAAACGCACCCGGAGACAGACCCGGCGGCAATGTCGTTCCCGGACTGGCCCCGCCGGGCGGCGATCCCATCTTCTTCAAATTGTCGATCACTGTGCTGGACACCGAGACCGAGCCTTCGACGTTTGTGCCGCTCCCGCTCACTTTGAGCGTGTTGAGCACCGAGTCGATGTCCGGAAACATGAACTTCAGAAGCACCGCCTGCTGCTTGAGGCCGTCGATTCCCTTGTTCGCTTCGGCCAGGATTTGCTGTGCGCCGGAGTCTGTCTTGCAGGTCACGGTCACTTTCAGGTCCACACCGGACGGCATGTTGACGTCCAACCGGAACTTAGAAATGTCCTGTGCCAGCTTTTGAAGGTTCTGGAACTGTGGCGATTGGCCAAGTGCTCCCGGAAGCGCCGCTTGAGCGTTATTGCCCTTCGGGGTCGCGACGATCGTGAAGTGTTGCTCCTTGGCGAAGTACGTCAGCAGGTCGTTGTTCTCGGATTGGTCTTTGCGGTCGATGACTTTCTCAATCTGTGCTGGCTCACCCAACAGGACATGCTTCTCGTCCCCAAAGAAGAACGCGGGACCGCTGGGAACCGCGCTGACGTGATAGCTGACGTCCTTGTAGGTCTTGAGCGGATACTGTTGCTGAAGTTGGTCCAGTACTTTGCCACCATGCGGATTTTTCAGCCGCAGGATGATCACTCCATCTTGAATTCCGCTTCGATTTCGGCCACCCAATCCTGGCATTCCTCCGGGCAACCCCATCATCGGATTGCCGGCCATCGGAGCCGCTGCGCCAGGCTGCCCCGCGTTCGCCGCATTGGGTTCAACCTTCACCGCCGTAAAAAGGTGGTCAACCTCGCTCGCAGGGAAGACGAAGATCTTTTCAAACTCGGCGAGCTGAGTTTTCGCGTTCGGCTCCTGCATCATGGACGCCAGCAACGGCGAGGCCACGATGTCCGCCGGTCGAGCCGAAAGGTACATGTCGGCATCCGGCGGCGCGAACGCGATGAATTCGCCCGACGCACTGCGAATGCCGCCGGCTCCGGCCGGCAGGTTCATCAGCAAATAGACCAAACCGGCAACCAGCGCGAGTGCCGCCACGCTACCGCCGATGATCGCCAGGATTGGCCCCGCCGAACTCTTTTTCGAGCGGCCCTTCTTCCCCTTGACACCTTTCTTCGTCGAACCGCCGCTCTTTGAACGGATCGTGCTGCGTGCCGGTTGCTCCTCCTCTTCGTCCTGCGAGTCCTCGTCCTCCGGAGCCTCGTAGTCGTCTTCCGAGAGATCGTCGAGCGCGTCGAGGAAGTCGTCGTCGCTCTCCTTCTTCTTCGGTGGAGCCTTCACCGGGAACGGCTTCTTGCACTTCGGGCAGCCGACTTTCTTGCCGGCCGGCGGAGCCGCCTTCAGCTTCAACTTCACTTTGCAATGCGGGCACTGGACGGAAATCGGATCAGCCATGTGGGCGTCCTTGGCACGAGAATCGGGATAAACCGCGTCGGATGCTACGCCGCGCGCGAGCCACTCTCAAGCGGCGGCTTGCTCGACAGCGCGAGTTCGCGGCGATACGAACTTGGCTCGGTAGGATGGCCGCCCTCGGCCGTCCGTCGTTGAGCACAAAGCCATGCAGGACGGCCGAGGGCGGCCATCCTACTTCGACTTCAGGAGTCGCCATGCCTCAGCCCGCTTCGTCCGTCGTGTCACGCCGAAATCTCTTCAAATCTGCCGCGATGGCCACCGGTCTTGCGATGCTGTCCGACGCCGTCGCTCAAGAGAACAATCCCGCCGCGAACGTCGTCGATCGCGGAGCCGACTTGAAGATCAAATCGCTGCGCGGTTTCCGAGTCGGCACGAAGGCGTACCTCAAGATCGAGACCAATCACGGTGTCACCGGCTGGGGTGAGGTGACGGGGCTTGAGCCGAACGTCGCGGTCGCGTTGGCTCAGTCGCTGTTTGAGTTGCTCGACGGCGAGAACCCGACGCGGATCGAGCATCTGTGGCAGAAGCTGTATCGCGCCCATCGCGACATGCGGGGCGGGCCGTTCATGACGCATGTGATCTCGGCCATCGACATGGCCTTGTGGGACATCACCGGCAAGACGTGGGGCGTGCCGGTCTATCGGCTGCTCGGCGGGCCGACGCGCGACAAGGTCCGCATGTATCCGCACGCGAAGGCTCACAAGGCCGGCACCGGCGGGCCGCATCCGTACTCCGGCAATCCACCCGACATCGAGAACCTCGTCAAGATGGTCAAGGACTCGCGCGAACGAGTCGGCAAGGATGGCACCGTGATGTTCGACGCGCACTGCGCGATCCCGCCCGCGATGCTGATTCAATTCGCGAACGCCATCGAGCCGTATGACATCCTGTTTCTGGAAGAGGTCGCCGTCCCCGGCAACATCGAAGTCTTCAAGCGTCTGAAGCAGCACATCAAAATCCCGATGGCCACGGGCGAGCGCGACCGCACGATCTGGGAGATGCTGCCGTACCTCCACGAGCGTTGCATCGACATCCTGCAACCCGACTGCGGCCACACCGGCGGCATCACACAGATGAAAAAGATCGCGACGCTCGCCGAGGCGTACTTC
>CAZILR010000547.1:473-4439 GCA_964539995.1 uncultured Planctomyces sp. | reverse complement strand
ACCAGCGATGTCACCAGGGCTAGAACCAGAAGCGTGGCTTTCGTCTTCATGTCAGCATTCCTTGGGGGAGTCGAGACGAGGTGGGGGTCGCTCGCGCCAATCGCGGCGACCAGATCGCCAAACACCGTACCGTCCTCTCGTGATCCTGTCTGCGCTGAAGGCAGATTTTCTTCGGGGCGGATGTGTCTCGCGTCGGTACGGACGCGAGACGCCTTGGACACTACAGCTTGAAGTTCTGCATCATCATCACGGCCGCCGGGCCGACCAGCACCACGAAAATGCCGGGGAAAATGAAGAGAACCAGCGGAAACAGCATCTGCACCGCCGTCTTTTGAGCACGCTCTTCGGCCATCTGGCGCCGCTTGGTCCGCATCGTGTCCGACTGCACTCGCAGAGCCGGGCCGATGGACGACCCAAACCGTTCTGCGTTAATCAAGGTTGTAACGAGCGCTCGCATGTCGTCCACGCCAGCCCGCAGGCCCATCTCACGCAAGCACTCGCGGCGGACTTTTCCCATTTGAAGCTGCATGTTGCAGCGATCGAATTCCTCACAGATTTCCGGAGCACCATCTTTCAGTTCGTCCGAGACACGCCGCATCCCGGAATCCAAGCCCAAGCCCGCCTCCACGCAGACGACCAGCAGGTCCAGGGCATCGGGCAGTTGCAGGAAGATTTTCTCCTGCCGCCCTCGTTTCATGAGACCGAGCACTACTTCCGGAATGAAACATCCGGCCGCACCGCCGATCAGCACCGCGGTGAGGCTATGGAGCTTGAAACCATAAATCGTCATTCCAATGCCGCCACCGATCACGACGCAAATGCCAATCGAGATGACCTTGATCGTCAGAAACAGCGAAGCGGCATTCGGATTGTTGAACCCGGCATTCGCCAAACGCATCTTGAGTTGATTGCGTTCCTCTTCGCTCTTGGGAGCCATCGCCTGGGAGAGCGACGGAGCTGCCTTTTCCAGCGCGGCAGCCACACCAGACTTTTCCTTTGAGAGACGCTCTTTGTCGCGCAAAGTCGGATCGCGTAGTTCCTCCAGGCGTTCCAGAGTGCGTGACTTGCGAGTATTCAGGACCGACATCAGCACCAACACCACGCAGGTGATGAAGCCGAAGATCGCCCAGGGAAGAATCTGCATGATGTCCATGATGACTCCGGTGGCTTCGGACGACAGTCATCAGGCTTCAGGTCAGAAGCCCGTAGCCGGAAGTCCGTCGCCTGTCGCCTCACACTTTGATGTTCACAATCTTTTTGATGACGAACGCTCCGATCACCTGCATGACGACGGCGACGATGATCATTTTGCGACCTTCGGGGGTCGTAAACAGCAGCGACACATATTCAGGATTCAGCGCGTAGACGGCGAGAAACAGAGCGAAGGGCAACGCCATCAGCACGATGCCGCTCAGTCGGCCTTCCGCCGTCAGAGCCGCCACCGTGCCGAGAATTTTGAATCGTTCGCGAATGACGTACGAAATCTTGTCGAGGATTTCCGCCAAGTCGCCGCCGGACTGTTTCTGAATCGCGACTGCCGTCACGAAAAACTTCAGGTCCAGGTTTGGCATCCGTTTCAACATGCTTCGCAAGGCCTTGTCGATCGGGACACCGAGATTCTGTTCCTCGAAGGCCATGCCAAATTCCGAGGAGACCGGGGCCGGCATTTCATCGGAAATAACGCTTAACGCCGACGGCAAGCTGTGTCCCGAACGCAAGGCTCGAGCGATCAGGCCCATTGCATCCGGAAGTTGCATGGCGAATCTCTTGAACCGGCTGCGACGTTTCCACCAAGCCCAAAGCCACGGCAAGCTGCCGGCCATCAGCCCGCAGACGGGATACATGGGCGCGGGCAGACGAGTGGCCCAGCCGACGAACGCACCCAATCCCAAACCGGCCAGAACGATCAACAGAAAACGATCCGCCGAGATCTTGCAGTCGCCTTGGTCCAGATACGTTCCCAACCCGGTGAACTTCTTGCCGAGTTGGCCAATCAAACTGGAAGCGCTGGCAGTGGTCTCTTTCAGCAGGTCCCCCCCTTTGATCAGCGTCTCACTTTCGGATTCGTCGCGGCGACGCCCCGTCAGCACTTCCAGACGCTCTTCCTCCGACGTCTTGCCCAGATCGCGGGTGACGAAGTACAGCGCCACGACCAGTGTCGCGACGAACACAAATGCCATGATCGAAATCAGACCGACAGACATGACTCAAACTCCTGATTCCTGATCGGTGTTACTTCCCACCCAACCGACGTTGTGCGAACAGATTCGCCGGCAGACGAATGCCCGATTGTTCCAGCCGTGCCATGAACGTCGGCCGCACACCGGTCGCCTCGAAGTGACCAAAGGCTTTGCCTTCTTCCGTGATGCCGTCCTGTGAGAACTTGAAGATTTCCTGCATCACGATCGCGTCTTGTTCCATGCCGCAGACCTCGGTGATCGACGTGATGCGGCGTGGTCCACCTTGCAGGCGGTTGACTTGAATGATCATGTTGACCGCCGATGCGAACTGATATCGCAACGCTCGGATCGGCAAGTCGATGCCACCCATCGCGATCATCGTCTCCAGACGGCTGATCGAATCGCGTGGCGTGTTGGCGTGGATCGTCGTCATCGAGCCTTCGTGGCCGGTGTTCATGGCTTGCAGCATGTCGAGCGATTCGGGGCCGCGGCATTCGCCGATGATGATGCGGTCGGGTCGCATACGCAGAGCGTTCTTGACAAGATCGGTCGCCGTGACTTGCCCTTTGCCTTCGATGTTCGCGGGGCGAGTTTCCAACCGCAGCACATGGTCCTGCTGCAACTGCAATTCGGCGGCGTCTTCAATCGTGATGACGCGCTGATCGGCCCCGATGAAACTCGACAGCGTGTTGAGCAGTGTCGTCTTTCCGGAGCCGGTGCCGCCGCTGATGATCACGTTCAGGCGTGATTTGATCGCTCCTTCCAGCAGCATGACCATCTCTGGCGTGAAGGCTCCGAACCGCAGCAGGTCTTCCAACGACAGCGGCTTCGATCCGAAACGACGAATCGTCAGCGACGGGCCGTCGATCGCCAGCGGCGGGATGATCGCATTCAAACGCGAGCCGTCCGGCAAGCGAGCGTCCACCATCGGCGACGTCTCATCGATGCGGCGGCCGACCTTCGACACGATCCGGTCGATGATCTGAATCAAGTGCTCGTTGTTGCGAAACGTCACCTTGTGCCGCTGCACACGTCCGTCCTTTTCGACGAACACGTTCTTCGGCCCGTTGATCATGATGTCCGCGATGCCGGTTTCCTTCAGCAGGATTTCCAGCGGCCCGAATCCGAACGTCTCGTCGAGCACTTCTTCAATCAACCGCTCGCGTTCTGAGCGATTCAGCAACGGGTTTTCGGTGTCGCACAGGTGCTCGACAACTAGCCGAATCTCGCGGCGCAGAGTGTCCCCTTGCAGGTCGCCCAGGCGAGTCAGGTCGAGCTTTTCGACCAGCTTGCCGTGAATCGTCCGCCGGAGTTCTTCAAAGTCTTGCGCGGGTGAGTCGAGTCCTCGACCACCGCGTAATTGTGCAGAGCTAGGGGCAGCCATGAATGACCTCGGTCCAATCGTTCGTAGGAGATGCAGCTTCGGCGCGCCTCGGCGGCGTCCGATGTCCACGACGTCATCCGAAACGTAGCTCAACTTTTTCGATGTGGCGGTTCGGCAATACAGATTCGTTGAGAAAAAGCGACGTCAGCGGGTCGAGGTCGCCACGCGGAGAAGTCGGAATTCGGAGGACGGAAGTCGGAACGCGGAATGCAGGATGTCTTCTTTCCGACTTCCGTCCTCCGAATTCCGACTTCATCCCATGCCCGACGTCATCGTCCTCGATCAGCTTGTCGTTCGCTTCGGCCGCTTCGTCGCCGTGGACCGGTTGAGCCTGTCGGTTCGAAAAGGGGAGTTGTTCGGATTCCTCGGCCCCAACGGCGCCGGGAAGACGACGACCATCCG
>CAZILR010000547.1:0-463 GCA_964539995.1 uncultured Planctomyces sp. | reverse complement strand
AGTCGAAATCGCTGGACTGCGGATGCCGCAGCAGTTCGACCGCATCAAACCGCTGTTCGGCTACGTCCCCGACACCGAAAACCACATTGAGGAATTCACTGGCCGAGAGAATCTCGAACTCTACGCCCGGCTGTACGACATCCCGTTGTCCGATGTCGGCCGCGTGCTCGCGAAATTGGAACTCTCCGAAGCGGCCGACCTACCCGTGCGAGCGTACTCGAAAGGGATGCGTCGCAAGCTCCTGATCGCCCGCGAGATTCTGCATCGACCACGCATTCTGTACCTCGATGAGCCGACCGCGAACCTCGACGCCCATTCGACCGAACTGGTCCGTCGCATGTTGCGCGAACTCGCCGCCGACGGCACGACCATCTTCCTCACGACGCACGACATGCAAGAGGTCGAACAAATCTGCGACCGCGTGGCGGTCATTGCCGACAGGAAAGTCATCGCAATTGGCGAG
>CAZILR010000546.1:0-4443 GCA_964539995.1 uncultured Planctomyces sp. | reverse complement strand
GACGGGACGTTCCACTTGCTTCTGCGACTCCTGGTTTACGATACCTGAACTCCTTCGTCGCGTGAACTCGCCCGTAGGATGGCCGCCCTCGGCCGTCCTGAGCTTCGAGAATGCGGACGGCCGAGGGCGGCCATCCTACGGACAAACCTCAAACTCAGCGGCGTGAGTGCTCACGCCGTTGGCGTTGAGGTTAAACTGCCAATCGGGAAAGCGTGCTGACCAGTTTCCATCTTGAACTCTCGCTGAGGAAATTCTCGTGGCGTACCGATTTCTTTCGCTGTTCCTGGCCTGGCCCCTCGTTTCCGTATCAATGGCGGGTGAGATTTCCGCAGACCGCATCAAGTCGGCGGTCGCCCATCTGGCAAGCGACAAACTGGAAGGTCGTGAGCCGGGAACCAACGGTGAGGTTCTCACGACGGAATATCTCGCGGACGAATTCGAGAAGGCGGGACTCAAGCCGATCGGCGAAGACAAATCGTATTTCCAACCGGTCCCGCTCGTGCGCGTCATCACGAGTCCGAAGTCAACTCTTCAAGCGGTGAAAGACGGAACGACGCTCGACATCCCGTGTGAGGAGGGCTTCGCGGGCGTGAGTCAGACGCAAGCCGGCTCCGAGAGGTTCGATGCCGAGGCGGTTTTCGTGGGGCACGGCATCACCGCGCCGGAATTCGGATGGGACGATTATCAGGGTGTCGATGTGAAGGGGAAGATTGTCGTGCTCTTCACGAATGAGCCGCCGTCGAGCGATCCCAAATTCTTCGGAGGCACGGCGCTGACGTACTACGGACGCTGGACTTACAAGTTCGAGGAAGCTGCTCGGCGAGGTGCGAAAGCCTGCTTCATCATTCATACGAACGAGACGGCGGGGTATCCGTATTCGGTGGTGCGGCGACTGGAGAGTGCGCAACTCAAGCGCGAACCCAATCAACCCGTGCTAGCGTTCGCTGGATGGCTCTCGCGTGATGCGGGCGAGAAGTTGCTGGCACTGTCGGGCCGCACCGTGGATGACGCTTTGCACGAGGCTGACCAAAAGGGGTTCAAGCCGCATTCGCTCGCTGTGAACTTGAAAGCCAACCTCCCGATCCGCGTTGAAAACTTCGTCAGTCACAACGTCGTCGGCCTCGTAGAGGGAAGCGATCCGTCGTTGAAATCCGAGGCGATCGTCTTCACCGCGCACTGGGATCATCTTGGCGTCGGCCGGCCAGTGCTCGGCGATGCGATCTACAACGGCGCGGCGGACAACGCGACCGGTTGCGGACTGTTGCTGGAAATGGCTCGCGCGTGGTCAGCTCAGTCGCCAAAGCCGAAACGATCGGCGATCTTCCTGGCGGTCACCGCGGAAGAGAAAGGGCTGCTTGGATCGAAGTTTTACGCCCGGAACCCGCTCATCCCTCTGAGCAAGACCGCACTCAATTTGAACGTCGATATGATCCTGCCGCTCGGCGTGCCGGAATCGGTCGTCGTCACCGGAGCAGACCGAACCACAGCCTGGCCAACAGTCAAAGCGGCGGCCGAGAAGAACCACCTGGAGATCGAAGTCGATCAGCGAGCACACTTGGGAATCTTCTACCGCTCGGATCATTTTTCGATGGCGCAGGCCGGAGTCCCCGCGTTTTCCATCGGATCGGGAATGAAGATCGCGGGCAAGCCGAAGGACTTCGCCGTCCAGGCTCACAAGGATTTCAACGACAAGGCGTACCACTCGCCGCAGGATGAATTGAAACCGGAATGGGACTTTTCGGGTTTCGTCGTGCTGGCTCAGTTCATTCTGGACATCGCCCGCGACGTGGCGAATTTCGACCGATTGCCGACGTGGAACCCCGGCGACGAATTCCGCCCAGCACGCGACAAGCAATAGGCAGAGAGGTCACGCGGTCACAACCTTGTTCGCTCGTCAAACGCCGCAGTCATTCGTACAAACGCCGTACTTTCCAAACCTCAAGACTCTGGGAACCAATATGAGCACTCGCCGCTTCTCGAATCTTGCTTGCCGCTTCGTCGCCTCGCGGACATTGGCCACGCTTTTTAGCTCCGCCGTGATGCTGTCTTCATTGGCTCAAGCCGACGAAAAGGCGGCGCAGCCGACACCGAGCAAGCCGGCCGCGTCCGTCGCCCCGCAGGTGAAATTACCACCGGGCGTGAAGATGGAACGGGACATCTCTTACATCCCCAATGGCGATGACGCTCAGAAGCTCGATCTGTATCTGCCCGAGAAGCCGGCCGAACGTCCGTTGCCCTTAATCGTTCACATTCACGGCGGCGGTTGGATGGGGGGCAACAAGTTTCCGTGTCCAGTGATCGCGATGGTCGCCAAGGGTTACGCCGTCGCCAGTGTCGAGTATCGCTTCAGTCAGAAGGCCAAATTCCCCGCTCAGATTCAGGACTGCCAAGCCGCGATCCGCTGGCTGCGAGCCAACAGCAAGCCACACAACATTGATCCCGATCGTGTCGGTGTTGTGGGAGGCTCGGCGGGCGGACATTTGTCGGCGCTCGTTGGCACGGCGGGCGGGAAGAAGGCGTTCGCTCCGATCGGCGGAAACGAGCAGCAATCGGACCGCGTGCAAGCGGTGTGCGACATCTTTGGTCCCGCCAATTTCAGCACCGTGATGCAGCAAGCCGACGACGACAAGAACGTGCGCAACATCTTCAAGTTCAACTCGCCGAGCGACCCGTACTCGCAACTCATTGGCGTGAGTCTTGAAGGGAACAAAGAGAAAACCGACGCAGTCAGCCCCGTGCATTACGTCAGCAAAGACAGCCCGCCGATCCTGATCCTGCACGGCACTCACGACGCTCTCGTGCCACTCGCGCAGAGCGAAGAGTTCGCCGCCGCCTTGAAGGAAAAAGGTGTGGAGGTTTGGCTCCAGAAACTGCCAGGCTCCGGTCACGGTGGGGGTGGGTTCGGCAAACCGGCGATCGTTGCCTTGATGCAGAACTTCTTCGACAAGCACCTCAAGGGAGCCGATGTGAAAATCGAACTGGTCCCGGAAGCGGACGTCGCCGTCGAACCGCCGAAGGCTGCGGCAAAGTAGAGGTTGCTCGAATCGATCCGTTCGATTCACAACTTGATCCCAGGTTAGCCGCCGAGGAGCTCAAAATAATGGACCGGCTGACTCGTCGCCGACTGCTCAGCGTCGGCAGCAACGCGGCTTTGGGATTGGGATTGCCCCAGTTGCTGCGTGCCGAGACGAATGGTCGCCCCACCGAAACGGAGAAGTTGTCGGATGCTGGTCGAAGACCACGGGCCAAGTCGTGCATCTTGTTCTTCATGGAAGGCGGCCCTTCGCACATCGACCTGTGGGACATGAAGCCCGACGCGCCGGAAAATGTCCGTGGTCCGTTTCGGCCAATCCAGACAACGCTCCCCGGTCTACACGTCTGCGAACATCTGCCGCAGTGGTCGCGGGTCATGCACCATCTGACCGCGATCCGCTCGGTCAGCCACACGATTGTCGATCACAATGCCAGTTCGCATTACATGCTCACGGGACAGTATCCGCTGCGCGACTCGCAGTTGATTCGCGGCCCGTCGCGCGAGAACGCGCCGCCGTTCGGCTCGGTACTGGCCAAGATGCGACCCAGCGGACAGCCGTTGCCGGACTACGTTCACTTGCCGAAGGAGTTTTTCAACTGCGGCAACTTCATTCCGGGCGTGCTGGCCGGATTCTTGGGCGACGCTTACGACCCGTTGATTGCCGGCGATCCGAGCGTCCCGAACTACGAAGTGCCGGGGCTGGAACTGCGACTGCCCGGATCGCAATTCGAGAGCCGTCGTCGGCTGCTCAACGACATTGACCACGGCCTCGGAGGTGCGAGCGATCGCCGAGCACTGGAACGCAAGGACGTTTTTTACGAGAAGGCGTTTTCGCTGATCACCTCTCCGCAAGCGCGGCGAGCGTTCAACTTGCGCGACGAACCGGAGTCTGTTCGTCAACGTTACGGATTCGGCGTGCGCGTCTCGGACGTGCGCGGCAATGGCCTGCGACATCTCGGACAGTGCCTGCTCTTGGCCCGGCGTTTGGTCGAAGCGGGTGTGCGATTGGTTTCCGTCTGGGCGGGCGGCCAAGCCTTCGACGGGCATCAAAATCATTTCAACAGCTTGGTCAACGGGTTGTGTCCGCCGACGGATCAAGCGTTCTCGGCGCTCATTGAGGACTTGGCGGATCGCGGCCTGCTCGACGAAACGCTCGTCGTCGCGCTGGGCGAGTTCGGTCGGACACCGAAGGTCGGTCAGATCACCTCGTCCGCCGGAGCAACCCCGGACGGCCGCGATCACTGGCCCAACTGTTACACCGTCTTCCTGGCCGGCGGCGGCGTGAAGTCCGGTTATGTTCATGGTGCCTCTGACCGATTGGGCGCGTACCCGTCAGCGAGTCCAGTCCGCCCCGAAGACATCGCGGCCACAATCTATACGGCACTCGGGATCGACCTGAGCAGCCAAAT
>CAZILR010000545.1:0-4449 GCA_964539995.1 uncultured Planctomyces sp. | reverse complement strand
AGCGACTTCGACCACTCGATTCGCTTTTGTGTGTGATCGAGGCAAACCACACGAGCGGATTGTGGCCGGCGGAAAGCCACCGGCGAACTGAGAAGGAGTTCTGTGATGCTTGTCCTGTCGAGACAACGCGACGAGAGCATCATCATTGGTGACCACATCGTCATCACGGTGGTGGATATTCGCGGCGATAAAGTGCGTCTAGGGATCGAGGCTCCGAAAGAAGTCCCCGTCCATCGCCAAGAAGTCTACGAGGCCATCCAACGAGAAAACGCTCTCAAGACCAACGCCCCCAAAGACGAGCTGCCGGCTGAAAAGAAGTCGTAAGCACGTCACTCAAGTTTCAGAAGTAGGCACACTCCGCCTGCGCTGACCGAGGTCTTTCTCGGCGGCCATGCGGGGTGTGCCTACTCTTTTTTGGCGGAGTGTGCGACCGCTACTTGGTCGCAGCATCTTTAACCGACTTCTCGTGCCACGCCTTCGACACGTCAGGATTCGGCTTCGTGTCGCCGGGCACCTCGTTACGAATCCAGCGAATCGCAGCTTCCGTTGAATCGAGGAATCGTTTGTCGGTCCACGTTGATTCGTTGTGGCCGAGGTTGTTGAAGAAAATCTTGCCATCACCCCATGAACGGCACCACGCGACCGGAACGTGCTCGGCCTGCACCGTCTCGACTTCCTTGTCCCCCTCTTTTTTCTTGCTGACCTGTCCTTTGGTTTTGCACTTCTCGATGTTCAGGCTCATCAGAACGTGGACGTTCTCCGGCACCCAATGGTCGTACCAGTAGATTTCGTCCTTGATCTGAAACTCGCCGCCGAACGGCTTCATGGCTGAGTGAGTCGTGTCATGGACGGTGATTGTCACCAACTCCCCGGCGTTCCAGGGATGTCCTTTGAACGTGCCGCCTGACAAATCCCAATACCACTTGTGAGCCGGGTTGTTGGTGCGAAATGTGTCGGCCGCTGAATGGAATCCGATCCAGCCGTGTCCTTTTTGCTTGAGCCACTCGTTCATGAAATAGTCACGGTCGGCGTCGGCGATGGGCAGCTCACCAGTCGTGTAGAACGCGACGATGTCGTAGTTCTTCAGATTCTCTTTGGTGAAGTCCGCCTTCGTGTCCTGAGTGCAGTGAACCGAGAACAGCCCAGTCTGCTGTCCGAGTTGCGTCATCGCGACCTCGGACGGGGCGAGGTCTTTTTTGTCACGGTTCACCGAGCCGTGCTTGAAGCCTTTGCTCTCGGTGAGAAACAGAATCTTGGACTTCGGTGTTTGCGCATTCGCCGACGGAATCGCGAAGATCACGCTCATCAAACCAGCCATCGCCCACGCGGACACGAACGCTCGACGCAACATCTCAGAGGCTCCTTCAACAGCGGCTTACCGGATCTGCGGCTCGAACCAGAGCGAGCCATCGGCGAGGATGATACGAGTTGCTCGGCGCGGTCGCAAAGAATGCCCCGTCGGTCAGGCCGGCGGGACCACCTGATCTGCCGCTACGAACCTTTCTACCGCGACGAGGACAAACACGAACAACGCTTGCAAGGCGCTTTACCTTGCTTGTGTGATTCGTGGTCACACGACGGTATAAAAATGCCATGAAGACAACGATGAGAGTTTTCTCTTTACTGATTTTGGTGGTTATCGGGCTGCCGAGCTTGTTGCTCGGTATCTTGGGATTAAACGGTGGGCTATCGGATACGAGCGTCAGAGAAAATCGAGAAATCGGGATGCAATTTCTCAGCATCTTCACCGCGATTATCGTGAGCACTCTGTTTGTATTCCGGCTCACCGGTGGCCCAAAGAGTTGACTGCGGAAGAATTTCATTCACATCAATCCGCATTGCCGCAACAACGCCAGTGGATCGGGATCGCGGCCGCGGAAGGCACGGAAAACTTCCAGCGGATGCCGGCTGCCGCCGAGTGACAGTACCGTGTCACGGAATCGGCAGCCGGTCGCTTTGACCGCCTCCTCGTTGTCGAGGCCCGCTTCCTCGAACGCTCCGAAGGCGTCCGCGCTGAGCACCTCGGCCCATTTGTAGCTGTAGTAGCCTGCCGCATAGCCGCCGGAAAAAATGTGAGAGAACGCGCAGAGCATTCGATCTTCGGGTAGTGGTGGTAGCACTGAAGTCTTCTCTGCCATGCGGCGCTGCACGTCGAACGGCGACTCGTTCGACGAGGGATCGAACTGGTGATGCAAGTAAATATCCGTCATGCCGAAGTGCAGTTGGCGGAGCATCATGCTGGCCGCCCGGAAGTTTTTTGCGGCAGTGATTTTGTCGAAGAGTTCGTCCGGCAGCGGCTCACCGGTTTGGTAGTGAGCCGACAGGCCGCGAATCGTCGGCCGGTGGTAGCACCAGTGTTCCATGAATTGGCTTGGCAGCTCGACGGCGTCCCACTCGACTCCGCTGATGCCGGCCGCGTCGGCTTCCTCGACGGTCGTCAGCATGTGTTGCAAGCCGTGGCCGAATTCATGGAACAACGTCTCGACTTCGCGGAACGTCATGAGTGACGGCGTGTCACCAACCGGAGGAGTGCCATTGCAAACGAGATGCGCGACCGGCAATTCGACTTGGCCTTTGAATTGCCGTCGTGGCAGGCAGGTATCCATCCACGCTCCGCCCCGTTTGTTTTCAGGACGCGAATACGGGTCGAGATAAAACGCCGCGAGCGGTTGATTCGTGTCGGCATCGAACACCCGGAAGAACCGCACATCAGGATGCCACACCGGAGCTTCGCCGTCCGCTGGTTTGATCGTGATGCCGAAGATTTTCGTCAGCAGCGTGAACAGCCCATCGAGTACGCGCGGCAACGGGAAGTACGGCCGGAGTTGCTCGTCGTTGAAGTCGTAGCGTTGCTCGCGCAACCGCTCGGCCCAGAACGCGGCGTCCCAATGCTTGAACTCGTCGGTCTGCCCGCTGCCCGCTGCGAGCGTCTTCAACTCCGCGAGATCATTTTCGGCCGGCTTGCGCGAGGCGGCCCGCAGCTTCTCGAACATCTCCTCGACGGCGACGACTCCCGGCGCCATCTTTTCGGCAAGGCTGAGTTCCGCGAACGTGCGATAGCCGAGCAACTCCGCCTTCTCGCGCCGCAGCTTTAGAATTTTCGAGATGATCTCGCTGTTGTCCCATTCGCCGACCGAAGCCCGCGCGATGAACGCGCGATAAACCGTCTCACGCAAATCGCGTCGTCGCGAGTGCTGCAAGAACGGCGTGACGATCGGCCCATCCAGCGTGATCCGCCAAGGGCCGGAGGAGGGGCGAGGGGCGAGGGGCGAGGGGCGAGTCGAGGCAGAATCGGCCTCAACGCTGTCTTGCTCGCCTCTCTTCTGCACGAATGACTGCGCCGCCAACTGCAACAAACTCGGCGCGCATCCCGCGACTTCCTCCGGCTGAGTCAAAATCAACTCGAACGCCTTGGTCGCGTCGAGCACATGGTTCGAGAAGTCCGTGTTAAGCTGAGATAGTTCTTCGGCAATGGCGTTGAACCGTTCTCGCTGCTCGCCTTCGAGTGCGATGCCCGACAGCTTCGCCGACAGTAGTTTTTGATCGACGATGCGTTGCCGAGTCGGTGTGAGTGTTTCCCCAGCTTGATCCTTCAATCGTTTGACCGCTTCGTAAATCGGTCGGCTTTGTGAGGCTCGCAGCCCGAATCGCACGACCTCCGGCAGAACGGTCTCGTAAGCCGTGCGCAGCTCCGGCGAGTTGAGCACTCCGAACAAATGCCCGACTGGCTTCCAGGCGAAATCGAACGGGCGATCCAGTTCTTCAAGCGGTGTGAAGATGTCATCCCAACTCGGTCGATCGAGCTTGGCCAAGGATTGTTCAATCTCGGTCAGCCGTTGTTCGGCTTGAGCCAGCGTATGCCGCACAGCCGGAACGATGTGCTCTGCTCGAATTCGATCAAATCGTGGCAGTCCATCGGCCACGAGTAGCGGGTTTTTCTTGAGTTCGTCAGGCACGTCCGGCATGAGTCATTCCTTTGTGAGATCAGTCGATGCAATTCGCTGGCGGGTGGTAGTTGGCGGGTTGCATCGCGTCAACGGCGAACGTGGCGGATGCGTCTCACATCCGACCGACGCGCGACGCGTCGGACACGATGAACTTTCCGCGAAGTCGAAACTCACTGCTTGATCGTGCGCGGAGCGGTGGCTAGATTCGACTCCGTTGAGCTTCGGCTCACGACCTCTGCCATGTTCGACAGGGCTATCGTTGGGGTTGACCCTACAAGCATGACCTCCGGGGGCAAACTGATTCCGGCCGCGTGTATATCCGCTTGCTTCGGCAACGGCTCACATTAACCGGATCAGCCGTTCCCACCTTACGGTTTTGGGTCATTGAATCCACCACAGCCCACCGGCATTACGGCGGAGGTTTTTTATTGCGCCGAACATGGTCTCGTTAGCCGTACCGCGACCGTCAGGGAGCGGCCGTGCTGGTCACTCGCGACGGGCC
>CAZILR010000544.1:0-4450 GCA_964539995.1 uncultured Planctomyces sp. | reverse complement strand
CCGGAACAAGCCAAGGCAAACTGGTCGGAGAGCTTGAGGCACGCCAGCAACTCTGCCAGAGCTTGCTTTTATTTCCGGAGAACACTGATGACCGCACAAGAGATTGTGGAAGAACTGAAGCGACTTGGTTCGGACGCCTACAAGCATACATTGCGAAACTACAACATCCCGGAACCCTTCTTCGGGGTGAAGATCGAGTATCTCAAGAAGATCCAAAAACGGATCAAGCAGGATTACCAACTGGCACTGGATCTCTACGACACCGGCATCTACGACGCGATGTACCTGGCCGGGCTGATCGCTGACGACCACAAGATGACCAAGAAAGACCTGCGCCATTGGCTCGCAAAGGCGAAGTGCGCAGCGCTCTGCGACTACACCGTGCCGTGGGTTGCGGCGGAGAGCCAACATGGGCGCGAATTGGCGCTAGAGTGGATCGAGTCCGAAAAAGAAAACGTGGCTTCCGCCGGCTGGCAGACGCTCTGCGGTTTGGTGGCCATCAAGGACGACGCAGACCTCGATCTGTCCGAGCTGAAGAAACTCCTCCAGCGCGTGCAGAAGACGATTCACCAACAGCCAAACAACGTCCGCTACGTCATGAACGGCTTTGTCATTGCGGTCGGCTGTTACGTGCCGGCACTCACGGAGCTGGCTCTCCAAGCCGGGACGAAGATTGGCAAAGTGACGGTCGATATGTGCGGCACTGCCTGCAAAGTTCCGTCTGCTCCGGAGTACATTCAGAAGGTCCAGAAACGGGGGACCATCGGCAAGAAACGTAAGACGGTGAAATGCTGACGACGTCCGAATGATTGGACCACAGTTTGATGTTTGTGCGATGCGGTATGAGCCGCAGGGCGCTAGCCCCGGTTTTCGCCTCATCGAACCGGACGCTCGCGTGTCCCGGCTGATGGTGATCGCCTCTCAAGACCCACTCACTCACCGAAAAGGATGCGACATGTCGGAAGACGTCGAGGTGCTGGCCCCCGCCGATGAAGTCCAAGCTCAGCTCAACAAGCTCAAGCTGTCGCTCGATGCCGAAATCCCGTACCGACTGACGACGGTCTTCGCCAAAATCAGCGGCTGGGGAGCCAAAGGGGAGATCAAACGCCGAGCCAAATTGATCCAGCAGATTGAGCCGACGCTAAAGAAGATGCTGATGCCCAAGGAAGAGGTCTTGTATGTCGCCAAAGGGACGCAAAGCTCGACCAGCGAAGCGCTGTTCATGGGAGCTTACTGGGCCGCAGTGATGAATCAGACGGTGTTCGTGCTGACGAACCTGCGCATCTTGATGCTCCGCTCCAAAGGCAACGGCAAGCCGACGCACACGTTCTGGGTGCTGTACTACAGCGAGATCGATCTGTTCCAACCCTCCTGGACTGGTGCGCTGAAGCTCAAGCTGAAGGACGGCAAGAAATTCACCTTCACCGGTTTTCCGAAGCTCGACCGCAAGGCAATGCCGACGATCTTTCAAGATGCCTTGGACAACTATCGCAAGTTGAACTTTCAGCCAGCCGTGTCGCAGTCGCGCGAGAACTTGTGCAGTCACTGCTTTCAAGTCGTCTCCAAGGATCGCTACGTCTGCCGGAATTGCGGCGCAGATTATTGGAGGCCAAAGGAGCTCGCGCTGCGCAGTCTGATGTTTCCGTCGTGGGGAGACATCTGCATGAAGCACTACCAATTCGCGGCGGTCGAGTTGTTTGGCTACGTCATCAGTTGGTTCGTGGCGATCAGCATCTTGTTGAGTCCGAGACCCGAAGAGGGATTTTTCTTTCTGGCGCTCATCTTCTTCATCGAGCATCCGGTCGATGCGATGCTGACATACTCCGTTGCCAAGAAGGGCTTGAACCCGCGTCACGGCCCGGATGAGGCTCGCGCGCTGGCCGAGCAATCCGGCGATGCTGACGACAGCGACGAAGAATTGGTCGAAGCCGAGGAAGCGTAGGTCTGACTGGCACGACATCAATTCTGTCACTTGGGCCTGGAAATTCCGGCACGGCGGACCACAATGCGCGCCATCCCTCCTCGACTTGCAGCGCATCCAGTGCCTTGATGCCGAACTGCGGGTCGCCAACTCCCCAAGGAGTCCCGCTGATGAAAATCGCCGTCGTGTCCGTCGCCGTTGCAAGTATCTTGTCTTGGTCTGTCGCTGACGGATTGGCGCAGGTGCCCTCCAATCCGGGTGATTGGCCGCAGTGGCGTGGGCCAAATCGCGACGGCATCAGCCTCGACAAAGGTTTGCTCAAAGAGTGGCCGGCCGGCGGGCCGAAGGTCGTCTGGCAAGTGGATTCGGTCGGGGTCGGCTATTCGTCGATCGCGGTCAAGGACGGGAATATCTTCACGCTCGGAGACGTGGATGGTGTCGAACACATCATCGCGCTCGATGCGAACGACGGTCGCACCGTGTGGTCAGTGCAACCGGCTCCGGTCGTATCGCTGCTGGAAACTCGCATCGCTAGCGACCTGAAGCTGCTCGATCGCAACAACGACGGCAGCGTCAGCGAAGCCGAAGCCCTCGGCCGCTTCGGCTGGGATTGGAATAAGTACGACAAGCCCAGCGGCGATGCGCTCGATGCGGTCGCGGAGCGGCGGTCGGTCACGCTCTTCAAGGAACTGGACAAGGACGCGGACGGCAAGCTGCTCTTCAGCGAGGCCGGCAATCTGCTGCGCGATACTTTTGAACGCATCGACTCACCCGATGCCAAGGCCGACGCCGCGATGCTCGCCAAGCAGCGAACCGAAGCGTTTCTGAAGGAACTCGACAAGGACGACGATCAGAAAATCTCTCGGCAGGAATGTCGTGGGACGGCACTCGATCGCCACTTTGGTCGGATCGACGTGCGTGATGCCGCGACCAACAAGGGTGACGACCTGCTCACGACCGAGGAGATTGAAGCCTCGCTGGCCAAGCACGAAGCGGGTCGCGATGGAGTGCTCACGATCGACGAACTGCGGAAGTATTACGTCGTGAACAAAGTCAGCGGCGACGGAGTCCTCTCGGCAACGGAACTGCGAGCGGCGATTGGCGGCTACCGCAACGGCATGGGAGACGGCCCGCGTGGCACGCCGACCGTCGATGGCGATCGGCTGTACGCCGAGGGTGGCAACGGCGATCTCGTCTGTCTCGAAGCCGCGACCGGCAAGACGATTTGGCACGTCAATCTGCGGACAGACTTTGGTGGCGGAACTCCTGGTTGGGGATATTCCGAATCGCCGCTGGTCGTAGACGATTGGGTGATCGTCACTCCAGGTGGCAAAGGGGGAACGCTGGTCGCGCTCAACAAACTCGACGGCAAACTCGTGTGGCAAAGCAAGGACGTGACCGAAGGTGCGCATTACGCCTCACCGGTCATCGCCGAGATCAATGGCGAACGACAAATCGTGCAGTTCGCCAATCAAAGCGTGTTCGGAGTCTCGCTGGCGGAAGGCAAGCCGTTGTGGCGTTACACCGCTCCGGCCAACGGCACGGCCAATTGCTGTGCGGCGATCGTTGATGACAACTTCGTCTTCGCATCCAGCTCTTACGGAGTCGGCGGCGGCTTGGCCAAGATCAGCGGAGCCGGCAGCACTCAGGTCGCCGAAGAGGTCTACTTCGAGAAGAAAATGTCCTGCCATCACGGCGGCATTGTGAAGCTCGGCGACTACATGTACTCGGCCGGTGCCGGCACGCTGATGTGCATGGAGTTCAAGACCGGCAAGATCGCTTGGCAGTCTCGCAGCGCCGGCAAAGGCTCGATCTGCGCCGCCGACGGAATGCTCTACATTCTGGGCGAAGGCCACGAGGTCGCGCTGGCGGAAGCGACTCCCGAAGGCTACCGCGAGCACGGTCGCTTTCAGGTCAAGAACCACGGCCGACCCGCTTGGGCACACCTGATCGTGACCGGCGGCCGAATGTACATTCGCGATCAAGAATCGCTCACCGCCTACGACGTGAAGGCAAAGTCGTCAGAGTAGACGACCCGGCGTTACGCCGTCCGTCGGAGGATTCTCGATTCCTCGGTGCCAGTCATGACGACTTTCCTCCTCACGTTGCCGACGTTGGCGGTGATTCCCGTTTTGGTCGGGCCGCTGCAAACACTGCTGGCCTTGTTGCCAGCGATTCTGCTGGGTCTCGGCAGCATGTTGTTTGCGGCGTTCAAGCCGAAGGGCTTCGTCAAACTGATCCGCTTTTGTTGGCGGCAGAAATTGTTCTTCGGCTGCGTCACCGCTTTGATCGCCGGCTGGCAATACGGGCTGTTCGCCAAGTTGCTCGAGACACGCCGATCGGCAAGCGAGTCGATGGCGGGCGATGGAAACAACTGGAGCACCTCCGGAGGCGGCCCGCGACGACTGGGACGCAGGCCGGGAGATCACGACCCGACAACCAGCGCCGCAGTCTGGAAGAATGATCGCGACGCAACGGTGTTCTCGTCGCCGGCGGTGTCGGGGTCGCGAGTCTACTTCGCCACGGCCA
>CAZILR010000543.1:0-4457 GCA_964539995.1 uncultured Planctomyces sp. | reverse complement strand
GACGCAGGGGTACTTCACCAGCGACATCGGCCAGCCGAAGGTCGAGGCCACGCGGGCGGCTCTGCAACGGATTGAGCCGACCGCTGAGGTCACGTCCGTTGCTGATCGCTATCGGCCCGACATGGCTGTCGGGGCAGCGGTTTTTTGCTGTGTCGATTCGATTTTGGCACGAGGGGCGATCTGGCGATCGGCACATCACGATTGCCAGTTCTGGTCGGATGGCCGGATGCTCGGCGAGATCATGCGAGTGCTCACGGCCGCCGACTTGGCCAGCCGTGCCCACTACCCGACGACTCTGTTTGGCCAATCCGAAGCCGAGCCGGGCCGTTGCACGGCGCGATCGACCATCTACACCGCCAATATCGCCGCCGGGCTGATGCTGCATCAGTTCGCTCGTTGGCTGCGAGGTCAGCCGGTGGACCGCGATGTGTCGCTGAACTTGCTCGCCAGCGAGTTCAGCGTGCTCTGAATCCTCCGAGTTTCTACTTCGACGGCGCAAGCCGTGTTGGTCGCTCTTCGCGGCTGGCACGGTTCGCGTCGTTTTCATTTTCCAATTCATCCTCTTTGCGAAAGGACCACTCCATGCCCGGACTCACTGTGTCAGAAAAGACACATTGGAAAGACCGCCTCTCGAAGCGGATCGACAAGCGACTCGAAGCCATCGCCGCCGAAGATCCCAATTTGTTGGACCGCGTGAAACGACAGGCTCGCGAGGCGGCAATGCGGTCGCTGAATCTGGCGGACTTGCAGGCGGACATCGACAACATCGAGCGTGAAGAGGAGGCTCTCGACAAGCGCAAGAGCCTGTTGAATCGGACCATGCTGGCACGCGTGCGGAGCGTCCCGCTGGAGACCATCGACCAGCACTATTCTCCCAGCCATTACAACAACGAGGTCGAGAACGCGATCAAGTCGCGGCAAACCATCCACGAAGACAAGCTGCTGGCCGATTCCGAGGTGGGCGGTCGCATCCTGCAACTGCGGCGCGAGCGGGAGAATTTGCTCGACACCGTTTGGTTGGCCGCTTCGTCCAAGCAAATCAAAGACCTCTGGGCCAAGGTGGCCGAGTTGCTTGGTGACGAGCAGACGCAACTGCAACGCGATGCGCTGGCGATTGAGCCGGTCGCTGACTGAATCACCGCAAGCCAGATAGCGTGATTCTTGTGGGCCTCAGCATCGTGGAAGCGTCCGCGTGCCGAGGCCATTTTGTTTCGCATCTGAGTCCAAGGAGACATCGTGTCACACATCGTTCGCATTCAGACCGAAGTCCGAGACTCGGCGGCCGTGTGTGCCGCGTGTCAGCGGCGCGGACTGCCGGAGCCGGTTCACGGCCAGCACGTCGTGTTTCAAGAGGAAGTTGCAGGCTTGGGAGTCCGCCTGCGTGACTGGCAGTTCCCGGCCGTCTGTCAGCTCGAACAGGGCACCATTCATTACGACAACTTCGGCGGCCGCTGGAAGGGTTAGGCATACGACCTCCATTGTGAAGTGTGTCGGCTTACTTGCTAAAGGACCAAACAGGGGAATCCAATGTCACACATCGTCTCGATTGCAACCAAAGTTTACGATACTGAAGCGCTCACAGCGGCTTGCTGCCGGCTCGGACTGGCTGCACCCGTCCATGGCAACGTCCGATTGTTCAGCGGCGACGCGACGGGATTGTCAGTCAAACTCCCCGGCTGGCGATACCCCGTCGTCGTTGATACGGCTGATGGATCCATCCAGTACGATAACTACGAGGGGCGCTGGGGTGATCCAGAAAAACTGGGGCACCTGCTTCAAATGTATGCCGTTGAGAAAGCCAAAACGGAAGCCAGGAAGAAGGGCTACTCCGTCACTGAGCAAGCCCGTCAAGACGGCAGCATTGTGGTACGGATCGCCACATGACCAACGGGGCCCTGCGGCGAGATTGTCTGGAATCAGCCAGTTTCTGGCCGTTTCTTCGGTCGTTTCAGGTCGCTGGCCTGACGATTTTTCCCGGGTTGGCTCCTCTCGATCAAGGCGCGCAATCTCCGGAGTTCCTCCGCGTCGGCCCACAGAATCCAGCAGCTTTGGATCGGCGTTTTCCGACCCTGGATCCAGCCGCGGAGCGCCCACCCCTGGAGTTTGTCACGGGGCGTCTGCAACTCGTCAGCAAGATCGGAAAGCCACCATTCGTGCTCGCCGAGCAGTCCGTGGTTCGCACGCTCGTCCGTAACGACGCCTTGACGTTGCAGGAGTTTGTTGACCATCGGGGCTTTGATTGGCCCTCGGCCTGTCGGGGTGTGGAATCCTTCCCTGTTGAGTTGCTCGGCGATTTGGCCGACGGTCTGGCCATTGGCACGCAATTCCTGGGCGCGGTCCAGCAACGGCTTCAAGTCGCGGAGTTGTTCATATCGTCGCACAGGGCGAACGATCTCATGCCGGCTCTCATAACCGCCGGCCCAATGAATCGTCACTCCAGCGAACTCGCTGTTGGCACTCAATTGAACCGTGACACATTCGACCAGGCACCGCACGATCTGCTTCCGATCGACGTTGGTTGTGCCTGGCCCGTTCCACAAGGCTGGTATGTCTGAAGCGAGGGCGGTGATACGTGCCCGTTCTTCCTCGCTGAGACCGATCGGCGATTGCCTCCTGAAACGGTCATATTCATCCTGGAGTTGCTTCTCCTGGATGAGTAATTCCTCCCAGCGTTTTTCAAGTGTGCCAGCCACCAGACGGTTTTCGGGATCAACCGCCTGGTAGCGTCGCTCGGCCAACTCCGTATCGTAGCGCGCTCGCTGACGCCGTTGCTGCCAGTGTTTTTCGAGTCGCTGACGTTCCTGCTCGACGTCCGACTGGGCCTGGATGCTCAGTTCGATGGCTGCGGGTTCGAGCGCACGTAAGACCTGCTGGACGATCAGATCATCCACGGCCCGCGCTGCCAGTCCTGGACAGCGCGGTTCCAGGCCGGTGAGCTCTCGCTGGTTGCAGTCATACTGGGCTTTGCCATGGGCGTGATAGAGGGTGCGCATCCGTCGGCCGCAATGACTACAGACGAGCAATCCCGAAAGCAGCGTGACGCCAGAACGGGGCGCCCCTTGGCAATCGAATTGATTCCTGTTTTGCTTGATCCGCTCTCGATTTTGCAGATAACGCTCCCAACTGATGTATGCGGGCAGCCGGTCTTTGAGCAGCACTTTCCACTCTTCCATCGGCACGCGCGGGCGATATTTCGTGGACGACAACTTCTGTTTTGGATCAGCCGACTGACGACCAAAGCTGTAAGCGCCCGCGTAGATCGGATGCGCGAGCACGTTCGCCAAAGTGCAAATGCTTGGACGACGCCAATCCAGTTGTCCCTTCTTCGCTCCCCTCTGGGGCCGGATTGGCAACTGAATGTCATGGCGAATCAGCCAGTGAAACAGCCCATAGATGGTGCCCAATTCGTCGAACTTATCGAAGATTAACCGGATGACATCCCGGGCCTGTTCATCGGGATCAAAGTCGACTTTTCCTGTTGGCAGGATCACATAACCCACCGGCACGCTGAAGAACAGCTCACCCCGCTGGGCCTTATGGTCCCGGCCATGTTCCAGGCGATTGCGCATGAGGTGCAATTCCATTTCACTCATGATCCCCTTGAGACCCAGCAGCAGCCGGTCGTTGGGGTCATGGCCATCATAGACGCCGTCGGCATCGGCGATGAGCGTGCCAAAAACGGAACACATTTCAAAGAAGGCATGCCAGTCCCTGGAGGAACGAGCCAGGCGGCTCATTTCCAGGCCAAGCACCATGCCGACGTGGTCCAATGTCACTTCGGTGATCAGCCGCTGGAAGCCGCTTCGGCCTTCAGCGGTCCGACCACTCTTCCCCAGGTCTTCGTCGATGATCAGGACTCGCTCACGCGGCCAGCCATAAGCGACCGCCTGGTCGGCAAAACCATACTGCCGTGCCGTGGACTCGCGATGTTCCAAAACCTGTGTGGGCGAAGACTGCCGCACATACACGATGGCGAGCTTTTCCAGGTGGCCTGGCAGAACCTTCGGGGAATTCGTGCGGTTCAACGATCCGCTCAGCGGCGCGGGAACAGTTGTCTCAGCAGTCTTCATGATGCTCCTCCTCGACGATTGGAGGAAGCTGAAGCTGTTGTCCGACAATTCGACCGAGCACCTGGAGCGTTCGCTGACGATCTTCCGGACGCAACCTCTCCCAGAGGCGGTTCAGGGCGATCCGCTGGCTGGGCGTCAGTTCCGGCGGAAAAAAATTCCTTCCTGTCGATCTCGCATGACTTTCCTCCTTGAGTCGTGTGGCGATGGGCCTCGTACCAATGAACAAGGTTCAAAAATGCAGAAACAGACAATAACGGAAATTTGGGCAAGACGTCACAGCAGTTTACTTGGCGCGTTTTATGTTTACTGCTTCTGGGGCGTGCAGCGGGAACTCGATGCGTTCCTGCAAGCCTATGCCGTCGAACGGGTCCGCATCGAAGCTCGCAA
>CAZILR010000542.1:0-4460 GCA_964539995.1 uncultured Planctomyces sp. | reverse complement strand
ACGGTGAATGTCAGGAACAGGCTCAAGGCCATCAGAATTTGATTGGGCAAAACCTGCGGCGTGCCGAGCGCTTGCCGCAACAAGCCGAGTACCACCGCGAAGCGGACGAAGCAGGTGCTCATCAGCAGCACGGCGGGCACGAGACTGAGCACCGTCGCGCCGATCAACCACGGCAGCGACGCCGACAACGACTGCGGGGTAACGAGATTGCTGGCCTCCAACGGCAAGGCTTCGGCAGCGAACGCCGTTGAACCCATCAGCACGAGCAGACCGAACGAGATCAGCCCAACCAACCCGAAGCGTAAGCGAGGGCGAACGCTCCGAGAGATGTTGAGACAAATCCAGCCGAGCGACCGTTCGCCCTCGCTGACGCTTCGGGTTGGTGACGTCACGGTCGCACCTCCGACATTGAGGCGGAGGTGGCGGACCGTGCCGACATCAGCCGCGCAGCGAGTCGATCGTCGAGCGGGTTTGTCTGCGGTGAAGTTGTTGGCTTCGGGTTCGTCGGCCTGTGCAGCATCGCACGAAATGTTTCGGCGAGCGTTTGGTCGCGTTGCGTCGAGCGGCACAGACCAGCAAGGCAATCGATCTCAACGGGATCGGTGATCTCGGCAAGTGTCTGCAGGCCGTGTGGCGATTGGCTCAACAGGAGCAGTCGCGAGCCGCACCGGGCCAGCACGACCGACGTACGCGCATCAATCGCTTTACGGCCGAGCATCTCGAAGACCTCAGCCGGCAACCCGCGCGTGGCGACTGGCGATCGAGACTTCAACCAGCGGGCACCGACAACGATCAGCCCGACGACGAGCAACAGCGGCCACACGGTCGCCGACCAACTGGTCGCGGCATTGCCCTGAGCACGATTCGCGTCGCGCGTTGTGAAGTCCGAGCGGGGCGGCAAGAGTGGCCCTGAAGACAAGTCCGTCGATGGCGGATCCGTCCGCCGAGACGACGGAATGACAGAGGACTCTTCCGTTTTAAGGCTCGCACGCGAGCCGCGCACGGTTCCGAAGGGTGTTTCGAGGCGTTCCGATTCGTTGTCGAACACAAACGCGCCGGATCGTTCTTGAGCCAGACTAGGTGATGTGCCGAGCACGAGCCAAGCCACCAGCAGCAGCAACAGTTCCACGATGCGGATGCCAAGCCGACCTTCGACGGCCACCAATTCACCGCGTGCGATCGAACGACCCTCGACAACCAAATCGAGCGGTTCGTCCGCCAGTTGATCAAGCCGAAGTGAGCCACCCGCTTGCAATGGCTGAGAGGCAAGATCAATCGTGGTTCGTCCGAATTCCAACGTGACGGCGACCGAGTCTTGATTGGTCCCGCCAACGTCCTCCTCGGATCGTAACTCCGCATCAATCATGGCGACCCAGCGATTCACGTCGGCGGACGAACGCGCACGGTCGCGAGAGGCAGACGCTTCGTTCGGGCAAACAGTCGCAGAGGTCGCACGGTTCATGGCATCCCTGCCGCAGATGCCGGCTCCCAGCCAGCTTGTGGGCGGGGTCGTATATGCCGCTCCCGAAAAACGGTCAATGCCGAGTCGCTCAACGGCCACGGCTGGCGAATTCGTCGTGCGAGGCAAACGGTCGCCCGGCTCTACGGCTGGCAATTTGCTGGGTCGTGGATGGCTGGCCGGCAGCAATGCTCCCCCAGATTTCGCCCACCAACACGAGACGCTCTTCCACGGAATACTGAGCATCCATCAGAACCTTCATCGCGGCCGGCAGGGTTCCGCTCCTTTGCTATTTCCAGAGTTTCGCCAGCAGGCTATTAGTCCGCGAATGAGTGGCAAGTGCAACCGACTCCTGCAAGACGAGGCTTCGTTGCCCGCGCTCAACTCGGCACTTTGCTCAAAAGTTGTCGTCTGAAGCGGAATTCATGCAAGACGACAGGTTTCCTCAATTGTCTCGTCTGTTTCTGCCGTTATGGTTCTAGCGGCGATGCTCAACAACACGTCATCACGGCATCGCAGATCAATTCGCCGCTGGACTTTCCCATCACCAACGACATTGATCGCCACACCCACTGCCGAAGTGGTCTGGCCTCGAAGCCGAACAGCTTCGAGACCGCAGATTGATCCTCCTCCGGCGGTTCGTGCGTGCACCCAGTCCGAACACGGCTGTTGACTCGGCCGCGGTAGGTGTGACATGCGAACCCTTGTGCCTGACACGGCCAACCGAACGGCCATTGAACAACTGACGGAACTCGGCACTTCGGTGACGCAGTGGCACGGCATTGTGTCCAAAAAGAGCGTCGAGCCAGAAGCGCCTTCAAAACCTTGGCTGGCCAACTATCCCGAGGCCGTTCCCGCGACGCTGAACTACCCGGACTTTCCGGCTTGGGGATTCCTGGCCAACACGGCGGCGACGCATCCGCGACGCATCGCTTGTCAGTATTACAAACAGCAACTGACGTTCGCGGAGATTGCCGAGCAAGCTCGGCGAGTCGCGGCGATGCTCGTGAAGTACGGCCTGCGACCCGGCGACCGTGTCGGCATTTTGATGCCAAACATGCCGGAATACATCTCGGCCATCAACGGCGTCTGGATGGCCGGAGGTATCGCGGTCGCGCTTAGTCCGCTGAGCGTGGCGAATGAAATTGCCAACGTGCTGACCGCGACCGATTGTCGCATCGTCATCTCGCTGGACCTGCTCGCCCCGCTGGTGCTCAACGGGAGTTATCGGCCGCGGCATCTTTTCTTCACGACGCTTCAAGATCGCCTGCCAGGATGGATGCGGTTGGGCTATGCCTTTGCTCGGATGCGTCGATTGGGATTCTGGCCGGCGAAGGACGGGCCGAATCAGCACGACTTCCATGACGAACTCGCTTTGTGCCGACCGCTCTTCCAACCGGTCGTGCCGGCGTCCCTTTCCGATGCGGCCTACATCCTGCCCACGGGGGGGACGACCGGCGCGCCGAAGGCCGTGACGCTGAGCCATCGCAACCTCGTGGCAAACGCCTCGCAGTGCGCCGCATGGGTCAAAGGCGAAGTCGAATTTCCCGTCGGCCTGTCCGTGTTGCCGTTCTTCCACAGCTATGGATTGATCAGCAATTTGTTGTGCGGCACCGCAGTGGCAGCCACGCAGATTCTGTTGCACCGATTCATCCCGCGAGTCGTCGTGCAACTGCTCGAACAACACAAGCCGACGACTTTCAACGCGGTCCCGGCGATGTTGGCGTCGCTCAACGAGATCTTCCGAACCAAGCCACTCAAAACGCGGAGCCTGCAATTCGTCCAAGTCGGAGGTGCTCCGCTGGCCCCGGCGATTGCCGAGGAATTCGCGCGACACACCGGTGCTCAAGTGGTCGAAGGCTATGGCCTTAGTGAGTGCAGTCCGTGCGTGACCGCCGGTCCGCTCGATGGGACGGCCCGCCTCGGCACGATCGGCCTGCCGCTGCCAGACACCGACGTGAAGATCGTCGATGCCGAAACCGGAGAACTCACACTGCCCCCCGGCGAGGTCGGAGAGCTTGCCGTTCAGGGGCCTCAAGTCATGCTCGGTTACTGGAAGAATCCAGCCGCGACCGCTCAGGTCATCCGCGACGGCTGGCTGTTCACTGGCGACCTCGCCACGATCGACGCCGACGGCTTCGTCAAGATCGTCGATCGCAAGAAAGACTTGATTATCACGTCGGGCTTCAATGTTTACCCATGCGATGTCGAAGCGATCCTGCGTGGTTTTCCCGGTGTTGCTGACGCCGCCGTCGTCGGAGTCCCGCATCACGAGTGCGGTGAACTGGTCAAAGCGGTGCTCGTGCTGAACCCCTCCGCGCGTTTCGACCGCAAGTCGTTCGATGCATTCTGCAAGGACAACCTCGCCGCTCATAAACGGCCGAAGTTGGTCGAGGTTGTCTCCGGCGATCTTCCGCGCAACTTCCTCGGCAAAGTTCTGCGTCGCCAATTGCGCGAACCCACATCCACGAAATCGTCACAAACAACGTCTACTTCCACGGAATCTCTCACACAGCGTCGCGATGAGACACTCGTCGCCACGCGGCAAGAATGAACGTCGGAACGGGAAGCTCCCATGATCACGCGAACTCACACCCCGACGACTGGCCAGGCTCAAGGCGAACAAACTCGCTGGCTGGATCGCCCTGTTGGCTCGCAAGTGGACCGCTCTCCCCATGAAGCCGCCGCGTCGTGCGACGAATTGCATGTCGCGCTCTCCGACTTGTACGCGAATCAAACGCGCTGGCTGTACGAGTCGCCGTTGGACCGCATCGAACTGGTCGAGCGCTGCATCGCGACGGTTGCCGAGTCCGCTCGCAACTGGGTCGATGTCGCCTGCGAGATCAAACACATCCCGGCCAACAGTCAGTGCCGGGCCGAAGAAATTGTCGCCGGTCCCGTCGTTGCGATGCGCTACCTGCGGCTGATGCTGCGAAACCTGAAAGCTCTCGACAAGTGCATTCCGACGCCACTGCCGGGTCGCTTGGTTCAAGCCGAGAAT
>CAZILR010000541.1:1822-4461 GCA_964539995.1 uncultured Planctomyces sp. | reverse complement strand
ACAGTGTTGCCGAACGAGCCGGCCCACCATCGCCCGTGTAGCCCTGCTTGCCGGTCCCTGCCAGATGCGCAAACTGCTGTTTGGTGAGGTCCAGACGATAAACCGAGTTCCCTTCGCGAAGGGCGAGGATCGCGTCGCCGGTCGAGTCGAAGTCAATCGCTCGCGGGCCAGAGACGGCCGCGTTGACGAACGAAGAGCCGTCCTTCGGGACTGACTTTTCGCCAGTGCCGGTGAAGGTCGTCACGATGCCTGTTTTCAGGTCGACTCGGCGCACGCGATGGTTGCCAATGTCGCAGATGAAGAGAGCTCCCTTGCCATTCAGCGCGATCGAGTGCGGCTTGTTGAACGTCGCCTCGCGAGCCGCTCCACCATCGCCGCTGAATCCCGACTTACCGGTGCCGGCGACGGTCGAAATCACGCCGGCCTTGTCCACTTTGCGGACGAGGTTGTTGACCATTTCGACGAAGTACATCGAGCCGTCGGCGTCAAACTTGATTTCATACGGTTCGGCCAGCAACGCCTTCGTCGCTGGCCCGCCATCCCCCGCGTAGCCTTTTTTGCCGGAGCCAGCCACCGTCGAGATGCGGCCTTCCTTGTCCACGCGGCGGATGACATGAAACGCGATGTCACAAAAGTAGAGCGAACCATCCGGGCCGATGGTCAGACCGTATGGCTCGCCAGCCCCCGCTTCGCGAGCGAGACCGTCGTCCCCCGAATACTCCTTCTTGCCAGTGCCGGCGATCGTGACCACATCAGCCGCAATCAACTCGGCCGACAACACGAGCGTCCCAATCACCAGTGACCAACGACCAATGACCAACAACCAATTCATAGCTTCTCCCAATTTCGACCTCGGTGTCCGAAGTCGCAGGCTTCCGGATGCAGAATCTCCGCGAGAATCTGAGCTGACTCCAACAATCTCGGCCCCGGCCGATTGAAGAACTGGTGGCCGTCGGTGATGAAGACTCGGCCCGCGCGAACGGCCGACAGTTGCATCCAGCGTGAATCCGACGTGAGCGCGACGGACTCAGCACGAGTCCGCGCGATGTCCCAACCGCAGGGCATCAACACCAAGACGTCTGGGTCAGAGGTCAACAATTGATTCCAGTCAAACCACGGGGAATGTTGTCCCGGCTCGGCACCGAGACTTTGTCCGCCGGCGATCTCGACCAGTTCGGGAATCCAATTTCCGGCGGTCATCAGTGGCTCAAACCATTCCAGGCACGCGACCGTCGGCTTGCGGCGCTGCTTCGAGGTTTGCAAACGCAGGCTTTCAAAGCCACCGCGCAGATCGACGACCAGTTCGTGTCCACGATCGGGAATGCGCAGCGCCATCGAGATGACGTGGATATCGCCAAAGAGGTGCTCCAACCGCTGTGGATGAAGATCGATGACGCTGGGGCCGTTGTCGCCTTGAGTCAGCGCGGCCTCCAGGTCTTGTGGTGTGACCGCGCACACATCGCATTGCGTTTGTGTCAGGACGACATCGGGGCGAAGCTCTCGCAGCAGCGCGGAATCAACCTCGTAGATCGACAACCCGGCGCGCAGGTGATCTTTCACTTGCCGATCAATCTCGGCTCCCGACCGAGTGATGTCGATCCGCGGTCGGCAGCAAATCGGCAGTTGCTGAACCTCGGACGGAAAGTCGCATTCATGCGAGCGACCGACAAGTTGCTCGGCCATTCCCAACGCGGCGATGATCTCCGTGCCGCTGGGCAGAAGTGAAACGATTCGGAGTCGATGTGACATTCGAGGGGCTTCCTAGTTCAGACGGGGTTGAACTTTTATAGTCCCGCTCGTCCGAATGGGAGCGATCTGAGAAAGGGAGTTCCGTCGTGCAGAGCCGTTTGACCGAACCACAGCAAGAAGCCGTCGAGCATTTTGAAGGACCGCTGCTCGTGCTGGCCGGCCCCGGTTCCGGCAAGACACGCGTGATCACGCATCGCATCGCGCGGCTGATTGAACGGGGCGTGCCGCCGAGGCGAATGCTCGCGCTGACGTTCACGAACAAGGCCGCCGAGGAAATGCAGCATCGGGTCGAGACGCTGGTCCCCGGTTCGCGAGTCTGGGTCAGCACGTTTCACCGATTCTGTGCGCGGTTGCTGCGCGAGTACGCCGAACTCGTTGGCTTGAGCAGCAACTTCACGATCTTCGACACCGACGATCAGCGAGGGGTCATCAAGCGGGCGCTTAGCGATTTGAATCTCGACTCGACGCAGTACGCTCCGGCCAAGATCAACGCCGCCATCAGCCGGATGAAGAATGAGCTGATCACGCCGGAGATCGTTGAAGCGGCTCGCCGAGAACAGGCGACGATGGATTTCAAGACCGTCGTCACCGCTCGCATCTACCCGGAGTACCAAAAGCGCCTGCGTGAATCGAACGCCGTCGATTTCGACGACCTGCTGCTGCACGTTGTCTCGCTGCTGCAAGGCAACCCGGAACTGCGCAGCGAGCTTGACCATCAGTACCGCTTCATCCTGGTCGATGAGTACCAAGACACGAACAAGGCTCAGTACGAAATCATCCGAGCGTTGGCGCACGACGTCCCGAACCTCTGCGTGACCGGCGATCCCGATCAGTCGATCTACGGCTGGCGAGGTGCTCGGATCGACAACATCTTGCGGTTCGAATCGGAC
>CAZILR010000541.1:0-1812 GCA_964539995.1 uncultured Planctomyces sp. | reverse complement strand
GACACGGCGACTGGGTGCCCAGGTCGTCCAGCTCGGCTACGTCGACCGCGACCACGCACCCCTCCCTGCTGAAGGTCAATGAGATCCGCTACCCGGACGCGCACGTCGTGCGGTTGGAGGAGAACTTCCGCAGCACGCAGTCGATCCTGAGCGTCGCCGACTCACTGATCGAGCACAACGTCCATCGCAAGGCCAAGCGACTGCACACCGACAACGAGTCGGGCGACGAAGTGAAACTACACCGCTTCTGGACTGGCAAAGACGAGGCCGAAGAGATCGCCTCGCAGATTCGCCGTGACATTGAGGCTGGCGTCTGGGAATGGTCCGACGTCGCGATCTTCTACCGCGTCAACTGGCTGTCACGCGAAATTGAACTCGCTCTAGGCCGCAACCGCGTGCCGTATCAAGTCGCGGCCGGCCTTGCGTTCTACGAGCGTGCTGAAGTCAAAGACATGCTGGCGTACTTGCGGACGATCGAGAACCCGGCCGACCGCGCCGCCGTCCTGCGCATCATCAACAACCCACCGCGCGGCATCGGCAAAAGCACGCTCGAAAAGCTGACCCGCTTCGCCGACAAGCACGAATTGACGCTGCTCGAAGCGGCCGAACACGCGAGAGAGATTCCGGAATTGTCCACAGGCCCGATGAAAGCGCTGCTCGGATTTTCCGAGTTGATGCGCGGCCTGCGTGACAAAGCCACTGGACCAGTGGCCGACTTGTTGCGTGCGGTCCTGTCCGAGACCAGCTACGGCGACGACTGGCGCGAAAGCGACGACGAACAAGAACAGCAACGGCTGGGCAACGTGCTGGAACTCGTGCTCTCGGCCCAGCAGTTCGACGAACACGCTGGCGAGGGCCGCTCGCTGCAAGCGTTTCTCGAAACGACCTCGCTGGTCAGTGACACGGACTTTGTCGATGAGTCTTCCGGCAAAGTCACTCTGATGACTCTGCACGCGGCGAAGGGCTTGGAGTTCCCCGTCGTCTACATCGTCGGCTTCGAGCAGAACCTGATCCCACACGAGCGGGCGATGTACGAGCAAGATGATCTCCGCAAGATGCAGATGGCCCTCGAAGAGGAACGGCGACTGCTGTTCGTCGGCATGACCCGCGCGATGAAGCAACTGCATCTGACGAGCACCGTCGAACGCTATTCCTTCGGCCGCCCGCTCCGCACCGTCCGCAGCCAATTCGAAACCGAGATCGAGTGCGAGGAGATCGATCACACGGCACTGCGACAAATGCTAGGCAGCGCCGCGTTCGGCAAGTCCATGCCGTCCGACGATGAGCACAGCCAGGAGTCGCCGACCGACGACTGGTTGGACTTTGATTTTGGCGCGGCTGCACCGCCGGCTTCCGGCTCAGAATCGCGAGCCTTGATCAGAGAGACGGACGAAGAGTTGATCGGTCATTTCACCGAGGCTACGGCCACCTCGAAAAAAACACCCAACCCCGTGGCCCTGAAATCCAAGCTAACCACAGGTGCGGAGTTGCTTCGCTCACAGTCAGGTGCTGCGGATTCGACGCCGCTGTTCGCAGTCGGTGATGCCGTGCGACATCCGCGTTACGGATTGGGCGAAGTTGTCGAAGTGGGCCACATGATGAAGCGGCAAACGGTCGTCGTGCGATTCGATCAAGACGACCGCGCAGAAACCTTCGTAGCCGACAAATGCCCGTTGACGCCGGTCGGCCTACGGTAGCCTCGCGTAGGGTGCGGTCGAGCATCGCGAGACCCACCAGTATTGATACGGCCTCGGTGGGTCTCGATGACTCGACCGCACCCTACGAATTCGTTCACGTTTGCGCCCGCAGATC
>CAZILR010000540.1:3528-4462 GCA_964539995.1 uncultured Planctomyces sp. | reverse complement strand
ACAGGATGCCAGTCCCCGCGCGCGTCGGTGACGAACCGCTGCCGTTCTGGTAGCCGAAACCGCGATTGCGAACCGAGAGACGCTTCACATACTCGACCGCCGCGTCGATGCTTTCGGCGGGGACATCACAGCCGAGATTCTTGGCGGCTCGCAGCGAGAGCAATTGCCAGCCGGTGACGCTCAGGTCGCTGTCTTCGCTGCTGGGGTGGTAGCGCCAGCCTCCTTCGTGGCCTCGACTCTTGCGAACCATCTGAGCTTTCAGGATGACGAGGACGGCTCGCTTGAGAGCCTCACGGCATCGCACGGCGAGTGCATCGTCGGTCATGCCGGCGACTTCAGCCAGCATCAGCGTGCTGATCCCGTGAGCGTACATCGGCCCGTGACCACCTTCTCGGACGAGCATTCCGCTTTTGGAATCCTGTTGATCGAGCACCCACGTTACCCCCCGCTGAATCCTCTCACCGTATGGCCCTTCGCCGGGAACATGTCCCGCCGCCAAAAACGCCATCACCGCCAGCGACGTCGCCGACGTCGCTGGATTCTGCCGATTCCCTTGGTCAAGCCCCCATGATCCATCGGCTTGCTGTTGCTTGGCGAGATGATCCAGCGCCTTCGCGATGGCCGCGTCAATCTGCTTGTCGCGTTCGGTCCGGTCGTCGGCGAAGGCGACTTCGTTGCCGAATCCCAACAGAACGACACAACACGCCAACAACCGTCGCCAAGAGAATCGGCCCTGTTTCGTCTCCGACCGACGGCTGTTGGCTGAAAGCGGATGGCTGTTCTTCCAACTCGTTCCAACACCGGAGACAGGATCACGGCCATCGGCCATCAGCCATCGGCAATCAGCCGAGCAAACGCGCGCTCGGCGCGGGGGGGCAGGCCCCCCCCCGGGGACTGACCGACGGTATACAGAAATAAAGCCCCCGGTGCGGGT
>CAZILR010000540.1:3239-3518 GCA_964539995.1 uncultured Planctomyces sp. | reverse complement strand
GGGGTGGGCCCTATGGTCTCCTGTTTTCGCCCCCCTGTTCCGTTGCGGGGAGACCTGCGGTCCTCGTTCGGGGCGGGGCCGGGTCCCCCGCGCCGAGCGGAGGGAAAACGACTCGGAGGTCATCGCTTTCCCTCCGCTTCCGGTTGCGTCTTCGCGATCTCTTGGAAGTACAGCTTGATGAGCTTGCTGTAATCGCCGTGAGCCTGATGCTTGGCTTGCTGCGACAACTCGGTCTTGAGCTTGCTCGACAACTGGCCCCAGTTGCGGCCGGTTAATTTC
>CAZILR010000540.1:0-3229 GCA_964539995.1 uncultured Planctomyces sp. | reverse complement strand
ACCTGTGTTGGCAGGTCGTTGAGGTTCTCGCCGCGATCGTGTTCCATGTTCCCTTGACCGCTGCCGCCGCCACCCGACTGAGCGATTTGGTTTCCACCGTTCGGATCGTTCTGCGGTGTACCCGGCTGTGGCTGCCCTCCTTGAGCCGATTGTGGAACGGATTGGTTCGCGGCATCGGACAGAGCACGAGCCGCCGCTCGCAACTGCCGAGCGGCCTTGACCTGCGGTGCATCCGCCGTCTGACCATCTGCGGACGACGGTGTTCCTTGACCTTGACCAGGCGCTTGTCCCTGACCACGGCCTTGCCCTTGCGACTGACCTTGCCCCTCTCCTTGCGATTGGCCTTGTTGTCCTTGGCCGGAGGACTTCCCTTGGCCGCTCTGAGCGGATTGACCTTGTCCCTGGCCTTTCGCCTGTCCCTGACCTGACTGTCCTTCCGTTTGACCTTGGCTGGATTGGCTTTGCCCAGGCTGCCCCTGTCCTTGGCCTTTGCCGCCCTGCCCCGGTCCAGGCGATGGTTGCTGTTGCCCACCAGGAGCCGAACCCTGCTGCGAAGAACTCTGTTGGGAATTTTGTCCGGCTTGTTGATCTGATTGGCTTGGCTGACCGGGCTGATTTCCGGACATCGGCTGACTGTTCTGCGCCGAATTTTGAGGCGGTTGATTGGCCTCTTGTTGAGCCTGAGCCGCTTGACGCAGACGCTCGGCGGCCTCGGCGACTTCTTCACCGACGCCGCGTGGGATCGGGGACTGCGGAGGCCGATTCCGTTCAGCGGCGGCTTGAGCTTGCTGAGCCGCTTGCTGCAAGTTCTCGGCAGCTTGCTCGGCCGATTGAGCGGCTTGGTTCGCGTTGCCTTGCTGCGCCTGTTGCTGAGCGGCCTGCATGTTCTGCTGACTGTTCGCCGCTTGCTGACCGGCCTGCCGCGCTCCCTCGGCAGCTTGTTGTTGATTGAGCGGTTGCTGTCCGAGCCGCTGCTGCGATTCGGCCAACTGCTGCCCCAACTCCTGCGCGGCGTTGTTCAATTCTTGCTGACGCTGCTGCTGCGCGGCGTTCGCAGCCTGCGGCTGTTGGCCGAGTTGTTCCATTTGCTGCGCGACCGCTTGTTGTCGCTCGGCCAACTCGTTCGCTTGCTGCGCGAGTTCGGGGTTCGCACGCGGGTTGTTCTGCAATTGTTCGGCGAGCTGCTCAGCGGCTTCGGCCGCCTGCTCGCCACGCTCGGCCGCTTGCGGGAACTGTCCATTCTCCGCTCGCTGCTGACTGGCCTGAGCCTGCTCAGCCGCCTGCTGCGCCTGTCGAGCTTCCGGAGCCTCACGTCCCAACTCCTGCTGGACTTGTCGCTGAAGTTCCTGAGCCTGTCGCGCGAGTTCTCGCTGCGCGGCTTGTGGTTGTTGATTCTGTCTCGGTTGCTGAGCATTCGCTGGCTGCTGTTGATTTGGTGGTGCGTTCTCGCCAGCCGGCGGTTGCGCGTTAGCCGGCATCGGCTGTTGATTGGCATTGTTCGCATTCGCCTGCTCGTTCGCAGCCGGAGGCTGCGCGGCATTGGCTTGCGGCTCCGCGCGAGGATTCTCTCCGCGCTGTTCATTCAGAGCTTGAGCCACCTCTTGCGCGAGCTGTCGTTGTTCCTCGGCAAGCTGCGCGAGTTGCTGCGCCGCAGGATCGCGGTTCGCCTCGTTGGGCTGTCCATTCTCCGGCGGCATGTTGCCATTCGGCAGGGGTGCGTTGTCGCCCCGTTCGGCATTGGCTTGAGCGTTCGGCATCGGCTGCTGTGCGGCTTGCTGAGCCAGTTCTCGCAACGCTTGCTCGGCGCGACGTTGCTCTTGAGCGGCTTGTTCGAGGTTGCCGTCTGCGAGCGCTTGCTCGGCCTGCTCTCCTTGCTGTTCCGCGGCTTGCCGAGCGGCTTGCGCCGCATTGGGCTCGGCAGGATTATTCTCTGCGGCGGGATTCGCGGCCGGATTGTTCTGCGGCAGGTTCTCGATCCGCTCGTTGAGCGCGGCTTGCTCACGTTGGAGTTGCTCGGCCGCTTGCTGACGTTCGCCCGCGTCGTCGGACTTCTGAGCTTCGACCGCTTTGTCCGCCAGTTGCTTCTGCGCGTTCGCCAATTCTTGAGCGCGTTGCGGCAGCGGCTTGTTGGCATCGTTCTGCTGCTGATCCGCCTGCTTCGCGAGATCGCGGAGGGCTTGCTCGGCGCGGCTTTGTTCTTGCGTGGCCTTGTTGAGATCGCCCGCTTCGAGTGCTTGTTGAGCTTGCTCTGCCCGCTGTTCCGCCTGCTGGCGTGCAGCTTGGGCGGCGTTCGGTTTCGCGGCATCGTTGGGCTTGTCGGCGTTCGGATCGGCGGGATTGTTTTTCGCGGCGTCAGCCGGCGGG
Source organism: uncultured Planctomyces sp. (assembly GCA_964539995.1). Lineage (GTDB taxonomy): Bacteria > Planctomycetota > Planctomycetia > Planctomycetales > Planctomycetaceae > SXKJ01. The sequence goes on along the minus strand of CAZILR010000540.1, from coordinate 865 downwards.
TTGTTCTGCGGCAGATTCTCGATCCGTTCGTTGAGCGCGGCTTGCTCGCGGTTGAGTTGCTCGGCGGCTTGCTGACGCGCGTCGGCGTCATCGGCCTTCGCCGCCTCGGCCGCTTTTTCGGCGAGCGTTTTCTGTTCGTTCGCCAACTCGCGTGCGGCTTGACCGAGCGGGGATTCATTCGGTTTCGCAGCTTTCGCATTTTCCAGTTCAGCCGCGAGTCGTTCGAGTTCGTTGGCGGCGGCTTGCTGTTGCTTCTGAGCTTCGGCGAGATCACCCTGCTTGAGCGCGGCGACGGCCTCTTGCAGTGCATCGGGAGCGGCCAGCTTGTCTGCTTTCGGTTCGTCGCTGGCCGGTTTCGCAGCAGCCACTTTTTCGGCGGCGGCTTCGGCTCGCTTTTGGAGGTCTTGCTGCTTCTCGGCGAGTTCGGCGTTGCGTTCGGCGGCGGCCTCTTGCTGCTGACGGAGCGCGTCGGCGAGTTCTTTTTGTTGCTCGGCGAGTTGCCGGGCCTCCTCGGCAAGTTCGCCGAGTTGTTCGAGTTGATCGCGACGCGCGGCGGCGAGGAGTTCGGGGCGACGCTTCAAGAGGTCGTTGAGCGCATCGGCGAGTTGCTTTTGTTGCTCGGCGAGTTGTTGTTTTTCTTGTTCGGTTTTCGCGGCATCGGCGGCGGCTTGCTTCTCGTCCTTTTGGTCCTTTGCGTCACTTCCGTCCCTCGCTTGCGCTTCGGGTTGGTTTGCGGGATCATTCTTCGCCAATTCATCCGCGCGATTTGCCAATTGCTCGGCTTGACGGGCCAGGCGGCGGAGTTCCAACAAGTCCATCTGCAAGTCGGCCAGTTGCTCGAAGGGCTTTTCGAGTTGGGCGAGTT
>CAZILR010000539.1:0-4478 GCA_964539995.1 uncultured Planctomyces sp. | reverse complement strand
GTAGGGTGGGTCGAGCATCGCGAGACCCACCAATCATCGATCAGCCGGTGGTGGGTCTCGATGACTCGACCCACCCTACATGAGCAGCGACCTACGCCAGGATCGGCTGAATGATCTGACCTCGGCTGATCGCATACGGGCGGTTTTGACTGTCGAAGAACTCCGTGTCTGGCGAATAGCCGAGGCAATGGAACATCGTCGCGGTGATGTCCTCCGGTCGGACAAGCCCGCTGCGCGGATATCCTCCGAGTGCGTCTGACGATCCGTGAACGACTCCGCCTCGAATGCCACCTCCGGCCAGTGCGACCGAGAAGACCGGTCCCCAATGATCGCGGCCCGCTGCGCCGTTGATCTTCGGCGTGCGGCCGAATTCGGACATGCAGACGATGAGCGTGTCGTCGAGCATCCCGCGATCGGACAAGTCCTCCAGTAGCGAAGCGAAGCCGTGATCGGTGGGCGGAACGAGAACCTTGCGAAGTCGATTCGTCTCGTCGGTGTGCGAGTCCCAACACGGGTTCGACGATGGCTCATCCGGACCACGGAACCAATTCACCTGGACCAGTCGCACGCCCGCTTCGATCAACCGCCGAGCCAGCAGACAGCTCTGACCGAACGGCGTGTGGCTGTATCGCTGCCGAGTCTTCTCATCTTCGGCGGAGAGATCGAACGCTCCGCGCGACGCGGCAGAGGCGAGCAGCCCGTAGGCTCGCTGCTGTTGTTCGCCGAACGGGCGTGACCGATCCAACCGTTCGATGGCCTCGGCCTGCTGATCGAACAACCGGACGAGATCGCGTCGCGCGGCGAGCCGATCCAGAGACATGCTCTCCGGCAACTGAAACTCGCTGATGCGATAGTCGGGAGCATGCGGCTGACAACGGAACAACCACGGGTCTTGGCTGTGTCCCAGCAGGCCGCCGTCCTGACCGGGCCAAGTCGAGCCGTCCGTGTTGAAGATGTGATTGGGCAATCGTACTGATGCCGGAAGTTGGCCGCGTGGACCGGCGAGCCGTTGGATAACACTGCCCCAATTTGGCCAGTCGTTCGGTGCGCCCGGATTTGCGTTCTCAACATTCATCGGAATATGCGGCCGGCCGGTCAGCATGTAGTAGCCGCTCGACGAGTGCGCGTTGTCGTTCGTCGAGACCGCTCGCAGCACCGCCAGCTTGTCGGCGTGTCCGGCCAGTCGAGGCATCAGCTCCCCGAATTCAACGCCCGGAATCTTGGTCGAGATCGGCGCGATTTCGCCGCGAACTTCCTTCGGAGCATCTGGCTTCGGATCCCACGTCGATTGCTGCGGAGGTCCGCCCATCAGGAACAGCACGATGCACGATTTTGCCGGGCGACCGACCTTGGGCGTCGTGCTTTCCGCCGACTCTGACTGCGGAGCCAGCAACTGCGACAGCGACAGGCCCGCCGCGCTCAGTCCGCCGATGCGCAACGCTTCGCGCCGCGGCAATCGGTCGCAAAGTTGGACACCTTGAGTTTGCAAGCTGAGCATCGTGGCCTCCGCGAGCAGTCACCGAAAACTTTCAATGGCGAGAAGTTCGCCCCTCTTGGCAATGTATCGTAAGAAGACAGATCAAATCTTGTCGATTCGGGAACGCCGCGCCAAACATTGGCCTGCCAAGTCCGGTTGTAGGCGACGTCGCGACGATGTAACCCGAAGCGTCAGCGAGGGCGAATCATTCCGGACGCTCCCAATTCTCTGTCACCTGCTACGTTCGCCCTCGCTGACGCTTCGGGTTACTTTTGGTTGTGGCTTCGCCGCGCTAGGATTCTGTGGCCGCTCGATTGTGTTCGGAGTTTGCTGTGACCACGCCCTCGAATTCGCTGCCAGACGATGACGACGTTCCGAACGATGCTCCGGATGAGTTGTCCGGTATCGCCCTGCGTTTGCAGGCTGCGATCAACGAGGCTCTTCTCGCGAAAGAGGACTCCGACGGGCCTTCCGCATCCGCACAGCATTCCGAAGAAGTCGAGCCCGGCTCATCGGCCGGAGCGGTGGTTGATCGGCGATTGTATTTTCCAGATTCGGAAGGCTGGGAATTCCGTGTGAAGTCCGGATCGCGTGAGTATTGCTCGCACCGTAATCCGGGTGAGGATTGGTTTCATCTGTTGCTCGACGGCGAACTGTTTCTGCAATTTGGCGAGGAGAAGGTCTGCCTCAACTGCGCGGTTCGATCCGGCTTGCTGACGGACGACCGCTTGTACTGGCAAAAGGGACATCGTCGTCAACGAATTTTCCCGCTTCCGGAGGTCGCACCGCCAATGGGCGGCACTTCCGAAATCACTGCCGAACTTCTCGACCAACCGCTGATGACAGAATACATCCTTGAGAATCCAACCGAGAGGCAAACATGAGTCATCCCATGGATGGTTTGATCCGCGACGATTACCGAGCCGATGACGTGCGAGCGATCACTCGACACTTGATCGAGCATGGCACGTTTCAATTCCCGACGTTGTCCAGCGGGTTGTTCTCGGCCGCGCTCGCGCAGAGCCAAGACCTCGAATACACCGGCTATCAGAACGTCTGGGTGCGTGACAACATCCACATCGCTCATCACTTTCATGTGCTGGGCGAGCACGATCGCGCGGTCAAGGCGGTCTCGGCGATCACGCAGTTTCAGCACACGCAGCGTGGCAAGCTGCGAGACATCATCGTCGGCAAGGCGAGTCCGCAAAACGTGATGCTCCGGCCGCACATTCGCTTTGACGGTGACAAGCTCAGCGAAGTGTCGGAAACTTGGGCTCACGCGCAGAACGACGCCATCGGCTGCTGGCTCTGGCTGGCAAGCAAACTGGCTCGCGAAGGTCACTGGCAGCCGACCGGTGACGACATCAAGTTGCTCTCCAACTTCGTGCAATACTTGGAAGCCGTCCGCTTCTGGGAGGACGAGGACAGCGGCCATTGGGAAGAGGCTCGCAAGGTCGAAGCCTCCAGCATCGGCGCGGCGACTGCGGGATTGACCGCGCTGCGAGACTACTTCCTCACGATGGCCTCGTCACAGATGCCGCAGGGTGCGACCAAGTCGTTCATCGATCAAACCTGCCGCCGTGCGGAAGGGCTGATCGAGCGGGGACATGCCGCACTCAAAACAATCCTGCCGAGCGAGTGCGTGCAAGACGATCCGGCCAAGCGGCGGCGATACGACTCGGCGTTGCTGTTCTTGATCTACCCGCTGCAAATCGTCGATGGCGAGATGGCCGAGACGATCGTCACCGACGTCGTCACGCAGTTGCTCGGCCCGTTCGGAGTGCGGCGATATCTCGGCGATTCCTACTGGTGTGCCGACTACAAAAAGCTGCTCGATCCGGCTAACCGCACGGTCGATGTCAGCGAAGACATGTCCGCTCGCGACCGCTTGCTGCAACCGGGAGGCGAGGCGCAATGGTGCATCTTCGATCCGATCATCTCGTTCATTCACGGTCTGCGTTACCAGCAAACCGGCGACACCGGGCAACTCGAATTGCAAACTCAGCACCTCAACCGCAGCTTGAGGCAACTCACCGGCGATGGCACTTCGTTCCCGCCGCTTCGTTGTCCGGAGTCTTACTACCGCGAAAACGGCGTCTGGGGGCCAAACGACATCACTCCGCTCCTGTGGACTCAGGCAAACCTGCGACTGGCGTTACACTTCATGGAGCAAAGTTTGCTCGGTCCGGGAAAGGTTGCGGCTCACTGAAATGTCCAAGCGTGTCGTGTTAGCAATGAGTGGCGGTGTCGATAGCTCCGCCGCCGCCGTCCTGCTCAAGCAGCAGGGCTACGAGGTGATCGGTCTTTTCATGCGCTCCGGCGCGACCGAGGAACCGCAAGTTTGCAAAACATCGCTCGCGGCCGATCTGCCGATCCTCAGCCCGAAGGCCCACAAGCAAGGCTGTTGCAGCGCCTCGGACGCGGCGGATGCTCGACGAGTCGCCGATTCGCTCGACATTCCGTTTCACGCGCTCAACTTTCAGGATGCCTTCGCGCGGATCAAGGACTACTTCGCCGACGAATACCTCGCCGGCCGCACGCCGAACCCCTGCGTGATGTGCAACAACTGGCTGAAGTTCGGCAAGCTGTTGGAATATGCCGACGGCGTCGGGGCCGAGTTCGTCGCGACCGGGCACTACGCGCGGCTCGCCCAACTCGACGGCCCGGACGCGCCCCCCGCCCTGCTCCGCGGCATCGACGACGGCAAGGATCAAGCTTACGTCCTCTTCGGCATCGAGCGCGATGTGCTGAGCCGCGTGCTGCTGCCGGTCGGCGACTACAAGAAGGACGCGATCCGCGAGATGGCCCGCGAGATCGGCCTTCGCGTCGCCGAGAAGAAAGACAGCCAAGAAATCTGCTTCGTCCCCGACGACGATTACGCCGCGTTCGTGCGCAATCGGGTCGGCGAACTCCACTCGGCCGGCGAAGTCGTCACGACTGCCGGCGAAGTGGTCGGCAAGCACGAAGGGATCGAGCACTTTACGATCGGTCAACGCAAGGG
>CAZILR010000538.1:0-4481 GCA_964539995.1 uncultured Planctomyces sp. | reverse complement strand
CATGCTGGCGCACGTTTCGAGAAGCCGTCGCTGCTCCGGATCGAGGAACCGATCGACGTCAGCAGGCTTCACTCCCACGGCCCCGACCGTGCGCTGCGAACCGACCAGCGGTACGAACAGCGCAGTCGCGTTCGGCAGGGTAACAGTCCCCGCGCCGGCGAGTAGGCTGTGATCCGTCACCCATTGCGCAGCGACCGCATTCACCGGCAGAGTCGCGATGCTGGTCGGCTCGCCGAAACGCAGTTCTAGTGTCTCCGCAGAGCCGCGCAGAAATACAACGACTTCACCGACGAACAACTCCGAAAGCCGCTGGCCCGCCGTGCGAATTAAAAAGTCGCTGCCGACCAATTCACTGAGTTGTTGGGTCAATCGGAACAGCGCGGCCGTGTGACGTTCCTGCTGCTGAGACCGACGGAGTTGCCGTTGAATCCGTACCGTCAGTGTGCTGATCAACACGCCGATGACCAGCATCACGGCGAATGTCAGCACATACTGCGCGTCACTGACCGCGAAGCTGAAGTAGGGATGCACGAAGCAATAATCGAACACCAGCACATTGACGACTGCAGCCGCGATGGCCGGGCCACGACCAAATCGCGCGGCCACGAACACAACACCCAACAGGAAAATCATCACAATATTAGCTTCGGCCAATTTCAGACGATCGCAAATCCATCCGGCGACTCCGCACAGCCCGACGACAGCCGCTGTCTTGAGGTAGTCTGACCAAGACAATCGTGCGTTGGGATTGAGATGACCATCGGGCATGGAATGCGTTTCTTCATCACGGAGTTCGGTGCGACCGATGAGAGTGTAAGCCAGCGGGGCCAACGTGCTACGCATCTGAAAAGCGTCAAGCTTGGATCAGCAGGTTAATGCTTTCCGGCAGGAGTTCCGCGACCTTTTGGATCACGTCTCCTTTCATGACTTTCCACAGCATGCCGCGACGGCTGGCACCCAGGATCAGCACATCAACGGAGTGAGTCGCGGCGATGTCGAGGATCGTTTCGGCGACGTCGGCCGTGGTCGCGTACACGAAGCGCCACGGGATGCCGAATTCGGCGGCGAGCTGTTCGGCTTGCTGGTTGAGCCGTTGAGCTTCGTTGTCCGCCGCGAGGTCAGAGGCTCGCGCCGGCCCCACATCGACGGCGATGTAGCGGACGAAGATGACCCACAACTCCGCGTGCTGCGACCGAGCGTATTCGCACGCGAACCGCAGCAGCTTCGGGTTGCCTCGACTGGCGACCATCACGCGCTTCGCGGGCGTTGGTTGCGGCAACTTCATCAGCAGCGACTCCGCGTGGCATTTCTCCGTTGCGGTCGGCGCGGAAGAGGCGGACGCTGGCACCGTTGCGACGGCCGGTTCGAGCGGCACTTCCAACGGGAACCCGGACGGAGACAACATCCACTGCCCGATCTTCGCGTAGTTGCGAGTGACCCAGCGAGCTGCCAAACCGACGCCGACGATCGTTCCCGCAAACACCAGCGCTCGCGGCTTCTCGTAGGCGATCGTCACCCAGATGGCGATCATCAACACGGCCAGGATCAGCATTCCGATTTGTTCGTGACGCTTGAGGCCGAGCCGTTTGTTGGTCGCGCAGGCCGATACGTTGATCGCGATCGCTCCGACCACGCCGATGGCGTACAGCTCGGCGAGGATGCCGACATCGGGAGCCAGCAGCACCGTCGCCAGCGGCACCACGGTGCCGATCAACAGCGGCAGCACCGGCATCCCCCAGCGGTTCAAGCCACCGAAGGCACCAGGCAGCTCTTTGTCGCGAGCCATCATGAACTGGATGCTGACCAAATCCGTCACGGCCGTGTTGACTGCCGACAGCAGCAACGCCGCGAACGCCAAGCTCGCCACGCCAGCGAACACCGGGCCGACATAGTATTCGGCCAGCACCTTGAGCATGTCGTCACGATGAGCCGTCGTCGCCAGAGCTGGATCGCCATTGCCGAGCACCGACAGCGGCACCGCTTGCATCGCGATGCACAGGATGAGATTGAGCACGACAATCTCGATCAACACCGGCCAGATCGAACGCCGCGCCGTCCTTGTCACCGGCTCGACCATGATGCCAGTCATGTTTGCGACCGCTTCGACTCCGCTGATCGCCAGGATGATCGCCGTGAACTGCGACCACGACTGCCAAGTGGAGCCGGTCGGCCGAGTGACCACCACATTCTGCAAGTGTGGTACGGACGCGATGCCAATGATCGCCGTGAATACGACCGTCGTCAGAGCCACCACCAGGGCGAGCGTCCCGGCTTTTGTTGGTCCAAAAAAGTTGATGACGCCGACAAGCGCGATGCCTCCCGCCGCCCACCACTCTGGATGCGGCATGTGCAAATAGTGAAACGCATCGAGCGCTGAGAGTGCGGCCGTCACGACATAGTCGGCACACAACAGCAATCCGCCGACGACCGCCAACGTCTCCGACCGCTCGCGAGCGGCCGAATAGACTCCGCCGCCGTCCGGGAAGTGCCGGCAGATGACTTCGTAGGCCCAGCCCACGGCGATCAGCAGGAACGACATCGCTCCCATGAACCACAGCGACGACTGTCCCATGAACGCAAACGCCAGCCCGAGCACATAAAGTCGGCTCGTTCCCCAATCTCCGAAGAGCATCGGGCCGGCATGATACCAGTGCAACACGCGGGGACGATTTCCCTGCAACAGCATGGGATCGCCTTTGAATCGCGCTTGCCGCGTGGTGAGGCCGTCTCCGCATGGAGACGAATGAACTCGACAGCCGCGAAAAGCGCCGCCATCGAATCGGTGAGTCCTCGAACGCCTACGGGGTTAGCTGACGGGCTGGGAGCCGAGAATGCCCCCTCCAGCCGATGGCCGGATTCGCCCCAAAGTTTGGTTCCCCCGTTCCGCACGTCTGTCGTGCGAACTCGGCGATTCACGCACAAGCGAATTGTTTGAATCGGCCCTAGCGTAGCCGCCGCCGTATCAAAACGGCGTTAAGAGCGAACCGCCGCGCATCAAGAAAGTATCAAGAGCAGACAGTACTACGCCGCAGTTGGCCCCAGCGCCGCCCCAAACAGCCGCAGCGCGTTGTCTCGAAGAATCTGCCGCTTGGCGTCGTCGGAGAGGTCCGCATGTTCGATGCGAGCGCGCTGCATCGCGGAGTGGTACAGCGGTGTGTCCGTGCCGAAGAGAACTCGGTCAACGCCGACTTCGCGCACCGCCCATTCAATCAGTCCCGGCGTGATCGACCGAGCGCTCGACGTGTCGGCGAAGACGTTGCCGTGGCGGCTTTGCTGGATTGCTCGCACCTGGTGAGTCAGGTCGCCGTCCCAGCCGCAGCCGATGTGAGCGAGAATCAGCCGCACTTCGGGAAACTCATTCGCCCAAGGGATGAAATCGGCGGCGAGGCTGTTCTTCTCGCTACTGTGCGTGAGCATGATGGCAGAGAACTGCGCGGCCAATTCAAAAATTGGCTTTGCGTGCTCGCGAATCAGATAGCCGTGCTCTTCCGGGTGAATCTTGATGCCGACGCATTGCGGTTGGGAGAGCATTTCCGCGGCCTGCGCGTACGTCTGTGGACGCAGCGGATCGATCACGACGTATTGCTTGAGTCCCGGAGTCTGCGCGACCACGCGAGCCGCTTCGATGTTTCCGGCCACTGAGTCCGCTCGAAATCGCGGCTTCAAGGCAGTCAGTGGAGACACGATCGTCAGCACGATGTTGACCGCGCTGGCTCGACGTACCACTTCCGCCGCGTCGCCGGAATAGAAGCTGTCAATCAGTGGATCGCCCGCCTCGCCGATGTACCGACCGTAGTGGCCGTGAACGTCGATTGCGGGAATCGAGTTGATTGGGTTCATCGTGTTCCTTCCGCAGCGGGTATCCATTCGGGAAGCCGTTCACCAAGTAGCCGGACAAAGGCGTGAAACTCGTCGTCGCTTGAACCGACATAAGGCGGCAGCAACCGCAGTGGGAATTCGGGGTCGTACATTTTCTCGAACAGCTTGTCGTACGAGCCGTCGATGCGACCGGCGGGGACCGCTTTAAACAGCGTTTGAATGACGATGTCCACTTCACGATTGATCGACACCATCGTGGCGACATCATGGCGACGGCCCGCTTCCCACAGTGCTCTCAGCTTCGGCCAATTCATAATGAACGATGCCAGGATGCCGCACTCGCCGAACAGCGAGCCGTAGACGTAACCGGCTTCCGATAAGAAGTGCTGCAATTGCGGCGCGTCGGTCTGCAGACTGTGCAAGTGCGACAACGAATCGCCGCAGTTTTTCGTGGCTACCAAGTTCGGATGCGCTTCGGCGAGCCGTCCGTATTCCTTGCCCGTGACCATCCGTTTGGTTCGCGGCAGGTTGTAGTGCATAAACTGGCAGTCAGGAAAACGGCCGCACACAATTTCGAAGAATTCGAATAGTTCGCGTTCGGCCAGCGCACCCCAGCTCGGCAAAGAGATCTGAAACTTCTGTACCCCTTTGTCGCGGCTGCG
>CAZILR010000537.1:0-4499 GCA_964539995.1 uncultured Planctomyces sp. | reverse complement strand
CGCACTGTTGAAGGCCACTCAAGAAATGCCGCACCGTGGCGGCAAGCGAATGGACGTTGATAGCTGGCAATACAACATCTTTCGCAACTGGATCAAAGCCGGTGCGAAGAGTGTCGATGAGGACTCGCCGAAGTTCGTGAAGCTGGAAGTCACGCCCTCCGAAATTCAATTCGGCAAGGACGGCCAAGAAACACAGATCAAAGCCGTGGCGGTCTGGTCTGACGGTACTCGCGAGGATGTCACGCCCCTGTGCCGGTTCAACTCGAACGATGACTTGATCGCGGCGATCGACTCGAACGGTCTGGTCAAGTCGGGTCAGACGGGCGACACGCACATCGTCGTGAACTACGACGCCGGAGTCGTGCCGGTTCCAGTCATCCGTCCCGTCAGCGACAAGACCGGGAAGAAATATCCGAAGGTTGAAACGCCGACGAAGATTGATGAACTCGTCGTGCAAAAACTCCGCAAGCTCGGCATCGTGCCATCGGACGTTTGCGACGATCACGAGTTCCTCCGTCGAGCCAGTCTCGACATCACGGGCACGCTGCCGGCTCCGCAAGAAATCGTCGATTTCGTCTCGAATCAAGATTCCAACAAGCGAGCCAAGAAGATCGACGAGTTGCTCGAACGCCCCGGCTACACCGCGTGGTGGACGACCAAGCTCTGCGACTTCACAGGCAACAACGCCAGTTTCTTGAACAACGTCGGCGGCAATCTCGGCGGGCGAGATTCCGCGACTCAGCAATGGTACGACTGGATTTACCAGCGAGTCGCCAAGAATGAATCCTACGACAAGTTGGTCGAAGGGATCGTGGTCGCCAAGAGTCGCAAGCCAGATGAAAGCTACACCGAATACTGCGAACGCATGTGTGCGGTCTACGGCCCGGAGAAAAAGGGTTCGTATGCCGAGGCGGGTGGCCTGACCTATTACTGGGGTCGCCAGAACTTCCGGCAGCCGGAAGAGCGTGTGATCGGGTTCGCTTACACCTTCCTGGGTCTTCGCATCCAGTGCGCTCAGTGCCACAAGCACCCGTTCGATCAATGGACTCAGGACGACTTCAATCAGTTCAAGGGCTTCTTCCAGGGAGTCGTTTTCGGAACGAACCCGCGTGACAAGTCCGAGCAACAAGCCTTGCTGAAAAAGCTGGAGATCGAAACCGCCAAGAAGAACGGCAACGACCTGCGAAAAGAGCTGGCCGCCCGTGTGGCCAAGGGTGACGTGGTGCCGGTCGATGAGCTGTACGTTCAGAAGCCGCAGGCTCAGCAAAACAACCGCAACAAGGATAAAGACAAGGACAACGCCAAGCAGAATGCCCGCGTGCCCGCCGGCCCGAAGGCCAAGTTGCTCGGCGGCGAAGTCGTGAGCCTGATGGAACACGATGACATCCGCACGCCGCTGATGAATTGGCTGCGCGATCCGAGCAATCGGTTCTTCGCACGAGCGTTCGTGAACCGCGTCTGGGCGACCTACTTCAACGTCGGCATCGTCAATCCGGCCGATGACATGAGCCTGGCGAATGCTCCCAGCAACGCCGCGCTCCTGGATTATCTGTCGCAAGGATTCATCGAGCACGGCTTCGACATGAAGTGGCTGCATCGCGAAATCGCCAACAGCCAGACCTATCAGCGAAGCTGGAAGCCGAACGAAACGAACAAGCTCGACCAGAAGAATTTCTCGCACGCGATTCCACGCCGCCTGCCGGCTGAGATTGCACTCGATGCCCTCAAGCAAGCGACGTCGTCCGACACCGAGATCGTCCGGATGCAGACGGAACTCAAGGGTCGAGCCATCGCGGTGGCCGGCACGAACGGCCGTGCTGGGAACGGCAACGGCGATCTCGGTTTTGCGTTGAGTGTCTTCGGACGCTCGACCCGCGAAACAAACTGCGACTGTGATCGCTCGGCGGAAGCCAGCCTGCTGCAAACGGTCTACATGCAGAACGACGATCAAGTCTTCGGCTTGCTCAACGATAAGAATGGCTGGATCAATTCGCTCGTCCAGGCTGGCAAACCCGCAAAGAGCGAACGCGAGCAGAAGCGGGACGAGAAGGACAAGGATCAGCAAACGGCGAATTCGAAGTCTGCCCGACGAAAACTCGATGACAGAATTCGATCAGCCGAGCGAGACTTAAAGAACGCTCGCAAGGCTAACAAACAGGACGAAATCAAGAAGCTTGAGGAGCAACTCGCAGACATCAGAGCCAAGATGAAGCGGGTCGATGAGCAACTCCGCGCCAAGCCGGAAGAAACTCCGAAGGCGGCCCCGGCCGTTGTGCAATTGGAACCAGACGACTTGGTCAAGGCGGCGTACCTTCGCTCGCTCAGCCGCCTGCCGAGCGATGCGGAAATGGAAACTTCGAAGAAGTTCCTGACCCAATCCGAAGACCAACTGAGCGGTGCCCGCGATCTGCTGTGGGCGCTGATCAATACGAAAGAGTTCATCGTCAACCACTAACCGTAGCCGCAAGCAGCCTGCTTGCGGATTTGTCAGACAGTTTCATTTTTCGCCACAAGCTGGCAGCTTGTGGCTAAGCCCCGAACCCTCATTCCTTTTGAAAGGACGAACCTCATGCCCACGACAACGACTTGTAACGGTGTGCGACGACGCGATTTCCTCAAGGCCGGCGTGATCGGCGGCACTGGCTTGACGCTGGCGAACTATTTGAAGTTCGCGTCAGCCGGTGAAGTCGCTCCAAAGGCGACCGCCAACGCGGCGATCTTTATCAACCTGACCGGCGGTCCATCGCACATGGACACGTTCGACTTGAAGCCGGATTCGCCGTCTCAGTATCGCGGAGAGTTCAGCCCGATCCCGACGTCGGTTCCCGGCATCGAAATCAGCGAACATCTGCCGAAGCTCGCGGCGAACATGAATCTCTTCACGATCCTGCGCGGCGTGACGCACACGCTGGGAGCTCACGAACTCGGCACCGAGTACGTCAACGCCGGCAATCGCCCGCTGCCGTCGCTGGAATATCCTGGCTACAGCGCGATCGTCACGAAGGAACTCGGAGCCAACGGCAACATCCCGCCGAACGTCGCGATCCCCAGCAGTCGGCAGAAGACCGGCTACCTGGGTGTGCAGTACGCGCCGCTCAACACGCGAGCGACACCGAAGCCGGGCGAGATGTTGTCTGTGCGCGGCTTGAAGCTGTCGGGCGGTCTGACCATTGACGCGGTCGAGAAGCGACAAGCGTTGCTCAAAGACCTCGATGGTGCGTTCCGTGGCTTTGAAGAGACCAACCAACTGGTGAAGGGTCTCGACAAGTTCGGCCAACAGGCCCACGCGATGATCACGTCGCCTAAGAGTCGCGAAGCATTCGATGTCAGCAAGGAATCCCCGAATTTCCAGAAGCTGTTCGGCGAGTCCTCGTTCGATCAAAGCTGTTTGCTGGCGTCGCGACTGATCGAAGCCGGCACGCGGTTCGTCACCGTCGAACTCGGCGGCTGGGACACGCACCAGGACAACTGGAACCGTCTGAAGAGCCGCAACCTGCCGACACTCGACAGTGGGCTCTCCGGCCTGCTGCAAGGTCTCGAAATGAAGGGCTTGCTCGAAACCACGACGGTCTTCGTTACGGGCGAGTTCGGCCGTACGCCGAAGATCAACTCGCGCGGCCCAGCGGTCGGCCGCGATCACTACCCGCGCTGCATGTTCATGCTGATGGCGGGCGGCGGCGTGAAGAATGGCCAAGTCATCGGCAAGAGCAACTCCGACGCGACGCTGCCGGACAGCAAGGGTTTCTCGCCGGATGATGTCGCCGCGTCGCTGTTCCACACGCTCGGCATCAACCATCAGAAGGAATACCACACTGACACCGGCCGGCCGATCATGATCGTCCGCGACGGCCATGTGATCCCGGAACTGTTCGCGTAATCGAGAATGAGCCGGAACGCGCTAGCGTCCGGTTATCTCGACCAGAACCGGACGCTAGCGCGTTCCGGCTGATGGGTCAGACTTCCCCCACGCAGAGCCGCATCCGGTGGCTCTGCGTTTTTCATGTCCGCTCAGTGAGAAGGAGACTGTGTCATGACCAAGTTCTGGAAATGCCTGCTGTCGTTGAGCCTTGCCGCATTTCTGCTATCGCCTGTGATGGCCGAGGATGCCAAGGCCAAGAAGGCCAAGCCGAATGCTCGGAAGGAACAACCCGCCGTCCAACTGCCGAAAGAAATCACGCTGACCGACGAGCAGAAGACGAAGGTTGCCGAATTGGAAAAAGAGTACGCTCCGAAGATGAAAGAGCTGCGCGAGAAGCTCGACAAAGTGATGACCGAAGAGCAAAAGAAGGCTCGTCTGGATGTGATGAAAGAAGCCCGCGAGAAAGGCAAAGAAGGCAGAAAGGGCAAGGAACTGCAACAAGCCATCAAGGACGCAATGAAACTGTCCGACGAGCAACAGAAGAAATACGACGAGACCGACAAGCAGATCGTCGCTCTGCGTCAAGAAATTCTGGAGAAGGTCAAGCCGCTGTTGACCGACGAGCAAAAAGAGAAGCTGC
>CAZILR010000536.1:1648-4499 GCA_964539995.1 uncultured Planctomyces sp. | reverse complement strand
CTCGCCTCGCGAGACAACTGGTTCCGGCCGACGCAGATCAAGACCGGCCCAGACGGAGCGCTCTACATTGCCGACATGTACCGCCAAGTCATCGAGCACCCGCAGTACATCCCCCCCGCCATGCAAGAAAAGCTCGACCTGCGAGCGGGACACGACAAGGGACGGATTTATCGCGTCATTCGGGAAGGCGAATCGGTGCGACCTTTTGGCAGCGAATGGACTCTGGACAACATTCCCGAACGGAGTTTGCTTTTGACGCTCGATGCCGAGAATGGAACGCTCCGAGACTTGGGTCATCGGATGCTGTATTGGCAGCAGTCCGAAAAACCAACGAAGTTCATCATCGAGAGCCTTCACGCGACTGTCCAAAAGGGTTGGCTCTGGCCTGGAGTCGTAGGCCCGCCGCAATTGCCCCTGGTTCTCAACCGTGTCGAGTCCTCTTGGCGAGGACAATTGCACGCATTGGCGCTGCTGGAGGCGATTCACTCGCTCGAATTCGACGATCTCTCGCAAGCATTGCAAAACCGAAATCCCGCCGTGCGGTGCCGCGCGTTGCAGGCGATCGAGAACTTCGAGGGCGACCTGCCGCCGCCGTTGGTTAATCAGATCTCGACAATGGGGCGCGATCCCAATCCGTTCGTGCGAATGCAGTTCGCGTACACGTTGGGGCATCCGAAGTTCGCGTCGCTTGGTCATGAACTCGGCAGGCTGCTGTATCGCGAGCGGGATGACAAATATCTCGTCGCGGCGGCGATGAGTTCGATTCATGCGCAGAATGTCGCCAGCGTTGTGGCGAATGTGTTCGAGTCGGCCGGCAAAGAACCGTTGCCGCCGCAGTTGGCGAGCACGTTGCTCAACCTGGCCGCGACACTGGGTGAGGATCAGGCGTTGCTCAGTTTGATCGAATACGTCCTCAGCGGCGCGGCGACGAGTGAGTCTCAGCCGATCATGTTGGCCACTGTGCTGGAGACGCTGGGCCGACGCGGGACGTCGCTTGGCCAGTTGAAAGGGATCGCTCCGCAGCGGCTGGCGCGAGCGGAGCAGCAGTTGGCCGAACGGCTCACGAGTGCGCGGAAGCCGTTGCAGGCGGAGCAGCGAACGGACGCCGAAGTGCTGGCTGCGCTACCACTGCTCGGACGTGCCGCCGATCAACGAGGTGAGGATGCGAAGTTGGTCGGTTCGTTGCTGATCCCACAGACTTCGATTCCGGTGCAAACGGCAGCGGTCGCGACGCTTGCTCGAATCAATCACGTCGAGTCGGCGGCGGCGTTGCTCGGCGGCTGGCGAACATTCACGCCGACGCTGCGAGCGCAAGTGCTCGACGCGCTGCTTGGCCGAGCGGTCTGGACGGACAAACTGCTGGACGCCCTCGAAGCCAAGTCGATCGCGCCGAGCGACATCGACGCGACGCGGCGGCAGCGGCTGATCGCTCACTCAAACGCAGCGATTCGCACGCGAGCGGCGACGCTGCTGGAAGTCTCGGCGAACGCGGATCGGCAGAAGATCGTCACCGAGTTCGCAGCCAAGCTGAAGGACGGCAACATCGCCGGCGATGCGACGCGCGGTGTGGACGTTTTCAAGAAGCGCTGCGCGACGTGTCATAAGTTGAAGGACGTTGGCACGTCGGTCGGCGCGGATTTGGTGGCGCTCACCGACAAATCGACCGCTGCGATGCTGACGGCGATTCTCGATCCGAACAAAGCGGTCGAAGCCAAATTCCTGGCCTACTCGGCGGTCAACAAGCAGGGGCAGTTGTTTTCCGGCATGATCGCTGCCGAGACCGGCAACAGCATCACGCTCATGGCTGCTGATGGAAAACAGCACACGCTGCTGCGAGCGGACCTCGACGAATTCATCAGCTCGGGAAAGTCGTTCATGCCAGAAGGGTTGGAGAAGGATGTCTCGCCGAACGAACTGGCCGACGTGATCGCGTTCGTGCAGTCATCCGGCCCGCCGCCGAAAAAGTTTGACGGCAATCGGCCGGAGGCCGTGAACGCCGACGCCAACGGCACGCTGAGGCTGCTGGCAACCAACGCCGAAATCTATGGCAAGACGCTCGTCTTCGAGCCTCCATTCAAGAACCTTGGCTACTGGGGCAGCGTTGATGACCGAGCCGTCTGGACGATCAACGTCTCGAAGCCGGGCAAGCATTCGATTCGCGTGAACTACGCCTGCGACAACAGCACGGCCGGTAACGAAGCCCTCTTTGAAGTCTCCGGCCAATCGGTCAAAGCCAAGATCGTCGGCACCGGCTCGTGGGAGAATTATCAAACGGCGATCCTCGGCGAACTCGATCTGCCAGCGGGCCAGCATCGGCTGACAGTTCGCGCGGCGGAGTCGCTGCGAAACCACTTGATGGATCTCCGCGAGATTCGGTTGCAGCCGGAATGAATCAACGGAATCCACAGCGTCACGTTTGGGAGCTCAACAACATGCGGACCTGCTCGGCAATCCGAAGGACGGTGTTCGTGATCGGAACAGTGATGCTCGGCCTTTGGCTTTGCGAAGGGACCGCGTCGGCCGCTCAGAAGAAAAAACGTGCGGCTGTGCCCGCTGCCGACAAGCCCTTTGTTCAAGACGGGTTGACCTTCGCACCAGTGCCGGTCAGCGCGAAGGAAATGCCGCCGTGTGTCTGCTGGGCGGCCGATGGCAAGTCGTTCTTCTGCTTGGAGGCAAGTGAAGCCCGGCTTTGCAAGTTCAGCGTCGAGCCGTTGAAGCAGGTCGCAGAGTTGGACCTCAACGCGCGAGCCTCCTGGCTGAGTGTCTTTCAAGACGGGATTGTCGTCACGTTTGGGGATCAGACGGAGATTTGGCTGATCGATCCCGAAACGCT
Source organism: uncultured Planctomyces sp. (assembly GCA_964539995.1). Taxonomy (GTDB): domain Bacteria; phylum Planctomycetota; class Planctomycetia; order Planctomycetales; family Planctomycetaceae; genus SXKJ01. The sequence goes on along the minus strand of CAZILR010000536.1, from coordinate 1,666 downwards.
GGAGGTGCGCCTCAAGGC
>CAZILR010000536.1:0-1638 GCA_964539995.1 uncultured Planctomyces sp. | reverse complement strand
GTGTCGGTTGGGTTCGCGGTGTTGCACGGTCAGGGACGTGATGGCTTGGGGATGATCAATCTGAAATCGGGCAAGCTCCAGCGAGTCTTCACGTCGGACGAACTTCGCGTCCCTGAAAAGCACCTCTCGCCGAGTTGGGGCCGCATCGCAGTCGCCCCCGACGGCAAAGCAGTGTGGGTTGTGACGCAAGGGCACATCGAGCGGTTCCGGTTCAACCCGCGCAAAAAACAATTGCAGTACGAAGACTCGTCCCCGTCCGTCGGCCAAGACGGTAAAGAGTTGACCCTCAGCCCGGACGGCTCGTTGATCTGCTGGCCCTGCGGTGCCGGGAATTCGCAAAGACTCACCAAACATCCCGAGGTTCCGCCGTACACGACCTTCGTTTACAGCACGAATGATCTGAGCCAACCCAAATTGGTCCTCCGCACGGGTGCGTATCCGCAGGCCGTGGGATTGGACTCCGTCACCGGCCTCGCGTTTGGGCAAAACTTCGACACGACGCTCCTGATCTACAACCTGAACGGCTTGGAGTTGAAGGCAATCCGTCTGAAAGGACACGGAACGTATCAACTGGCTCCCAGCCCAACGGGAGGAAAGCTGCTCATGCTGACTGGCGAGAGCCTGTTTCTGGTCGATACCAGCCCGCTGACTCAACCCGCTGGTGACGCGGCGAAAGACAAACCGAAGAAAAAGAAGTAATCTGCCTCGCGAAGCCGAGGGCAAACTTTGCCAAATGGTGTCTCCTCGGCTGCGATGACTGCTGACTCGACTCTTCTTTGAAACAGAATTGGCCCCCATGACGACTGCTGAATCAACCGCTCTGGATTGGAATGCTCTGGCGGATCGTGTCCTTGCTGGAGGTGAGGTGACTCGCGCCGAGGCGCTGTCGATCCTGACCGCACCGGATGACGAAGTCCCCGCGTTGGTCGCCGCCGCATTTCGGCTGCGGCTCAAGCATTTTGGGCACAAGGTTCACTTCTACTATTTGAAGAACGCCAAGAGCGGTCTCTGCCCGGAGGACTGCGGGTATTGCTCACAGAACATCGACTCCGAGGCAGACATCGCGCGGTATCCGATGCTCAACGAGCGGAAGCTGATGGAAGGGGCGGCCGCCGCGGCTTCGCTGCAAGCGAGAACGTACTGCATCGTCGCCAGCGGTCGCGGGCCGTCGGATCGGGAAGTCGGACACGTTGCCAACGTCGTCAAGAAAATCAAAGACGAGCACGGCCTGCATATCTGCTGTTGCCTGGGGCTACTCACGCCGGAGCAGGCGAAGACGCTGAAGGAGGCCGGCGTCGATCGGATCAATCACAATCTCAACACGAGCCGCCGGTACTACGAGCAGATTTGCTCGACGCATTCGTTCGACGACCGGCTGGCCACGCTGCGGACCGTGCGCGAGTCGGGCATGGAACTCTGCTGTGGCCTGATCGCTGGCATGGGTGAGGAGCACGCCGACCTGATCGATATCGCGCTGGAAATGCGCGGCATGAAAGTCGAATCGATCCCGGTCAACTTTCTGAACTCAATCGAAGGGACGCAGCTTGAGCGCGTCCGCGAACTCAACCCGCGCTACTGTCTGAAGGTGCTCTGCCTGCTGCGGTTCACGAACCCGACGGTGGAGCTCCGCATCGCCGG
>CAZILR010000535.1:0-4512 GCA_964539995.1 uncultured Planctomyces sp. | reverse complement strand
GTGCTCGAAAAGATTTACCACAAGAATGCCGAACGAGTGCTGGGACTGACGCCGCGCCCCGAAGCCAACGCGAAGGCCGCGACTCCGGACCCGGCCGGTCAGGTGTTGCGAGTCCGTTCAGCCGCAGATTTCGAGATCACCGGCGACGGCAAAAACGAGGCGTGGTCGAAGGTCGAATGGCAATCACTCTTCCGCCGCAACGGAGCCGGCCTGCCGTTGCTCGAAGAGCCATCAAACCGCTCGCGCGTGAAACTGCTGTATTCCACGCAGGGTCTGTATGTGTTGCTGGACGGTGCCGACAAAAAGCTGACCGCGACGTTCGACCGCGACGGTGCGCACTTGTGGGAAGAAGATTGCTTCGAGGTCTTCCTGTGGCCGGACGAGAAGCAGCCGAATTACTTCGAGTATGAAATTTCGCCGCTTGGTTTCGAATTATCGCTGTTGATGTCGAACCAGAACGGCAAACTCTTTCGCTGGCAGCCGTGGACGTTCGACGAAGAGCGACAAGGCATTCCTCGCAAGGTTCGCAAAGCGACGTCGATCACCGGCGGCCCGAAGCAATCGGGAGCAGACATCTCTGGTTGGACGGCCGAGTTTTTCTTGCCGTACCACTTGCTTCAGCCGCTCAACAACGTGTCGCCCAGACCGGGGACGACTTGGCGGGCCAACTTCTACCGCATGGATCACGATGGCGGTCGGACGACCGCTTGGAGTTGGGCACCCGTCGGTCGCAGCTTTCACGAGATCCAAAAGTTCGGAACGCTGACGTTCGAGTAACTACGCTGTTTATTGGGGCACAGGTTGATGTTTGCGTTTTCGATGGAGGCGGCACTCGTAGCAACGGCCTTTCTTGGCCGTTGAATCGACGACGGCCAAGAAAGGCCGTCGCTACAGACGCAAACATCAATCTGTGGACCAAATAACTGCAATGCCATCGGCGTGCGCGAGCAAGGTGCGACTCCAGCGCCCACGCCGATGGCGTTGGGGTTAAACTTGCCAGAGGTAGTCCAGCAGTGTGCTTGCGTGTCGGTAGTCGGGAACGACGACATCGGCTCCGACACCGATCAAGCGATCGCGTTTCCACGGGTCAGGCTTGCCGCTTTTGTCCTTCTCATCGCTGGCGACGGCGATGGCGGTGCCGCCGGCGGTTTTGATGTTGTCGATTTCGACGTAGCCGTCACCAAAGCCGAGCAACCGTGAGCCGGCCGCGTTGTTCTCTCGCAGGATGCGTTCGATGACCATCTGCTTCGAGAAGTTTTGGAAGTCATCGCGTGCGCCGTAAATGTGCCGACCAAAAAACGGCGTCAGGCCGAGTAGGTCGCATTCCTCGCGAACGTAGACCTCATCGGTGCCGCTGGCGAGATACAGCGCGACGCCGCGCGATTGCAGCTCACTCAGCAAATCGACAGAGCCGGGGACGAGACATTCCTCGGCGGCGACATGTCCGGTTCGGAGTCCTTCACGGCGATGATTGATTCGCACGAGCAGTCGGTCGTGGTATCGCTGTTTGTAAGCCAGCGGGTCTTCGGGAGTGCCGCCTCGTTGCCGGACTTCCTCGGCCAAGCGCATCATCTGATAGATCGTCTGCTTGCCGTTGAGCTGCATGATGAAGTCGAGGCTCAGCCTCGCCAGTTCGTCGTCCGACTCGGACGTGCCGGTCGCGCGGAGCACCTCGACCATCAGCGGCACCATGACTTCCGGCCAGCCCTCACGAACGAGACTGAGCGTGCCGTCGAAATCGAAGACGGCGTGGCACGGCGGTTCGGTGAGGGTGACTTCACGAACGATTTCGATGGCGGTGGTCGGCAGGAACCGCGTTGGACCGATCTCGGTGACGCGACGCTGGTAGTCGGTTTCGTGGGACATGGCCGCAGAATAACGGCCAGCCGCTCAAGATTTCGACTGTGCGGCCGAATCAACCTGACCGTCGCTCGATGGCGAGCGGCTCTGGAAAACGGTTCAATACGAATTGCTCATGGTCGATGGCCTCGATTGCTTGTCGCGGTGGAGTCTGTGCGGCCAAACCTTTCTGTGAGGATGCACGTCATGCTGTCGCACATCGTTCGAGGTTTTCGTTTCGGAAGCGCGTTGTCGTTGTCGTTGTCGTTGCTGGCGGCGGGTTGGGCCGTGCCGGTTCAGGCTCAAGTGAAATTGGAGCCCAAATTCGAGGATGGCCGGAAGACCGTCACTCACACAACGATGAAAATCAAACAGACGCTGACACTGGCGGGGATGGGACTCGACACCGAATCGGATCGGTTCATCATCTCGACGGCTCAAGCCGGCAAGCGCGATGCTGAGGGAAAGATCCGGATCGAACAAAAGACGGACAAGCTCACCACGACCGCGAAACTTCCGGGCGGCATCACCCTGTCATTCGACTCGGACGATCCGAACAAGAAAGCTGACAACCCGCAACTCGAACCGTTCATGCAAGTCATGCGAGCGGCCGCGAAGTCGAAACCGATTCTGATTCGCGATCAGTCGGGCAAAGTGGTCGCTGTCGAGGGACTCGACAAGGCTGCCGAAGAAGTCCCAGAAGAACTGCGTGGGGAGTTCAATGCAGAGAATGCCAAGAAGAATGCCAACCAAGAACTAGAAACCCTTCCGGGCAAGCCCGTCAAAGCGGGCGACACTTGGACGAGGAATGCCGACCTTCCGTTGGGCAGCGGTCAAGTCATGGCCATGACCACCGAGTACAAGTACATCGGAGAAGTCACGGATGGAGGCAAGAAACTCGACAAGATTGAATCCAAGACGACCGCCGTCTCGTTCTCGATTGCTGAGAACTCCGCGTTGCCGTTGAAGGTCACCAAGAGCGATCTCAAGCCGACCGAGTCTACGGAGACGATCCTCTTCGATCGCGCGGCTGGGCAAGTTCATTCCACGAAACTCAAAATTCGTATCCAAGGCGATTTGGACTTTTCGATCAACGGGCAGGCGTTGCCTGGGAAGCTGGACCTGACCATCGAAAGCGAAGCGGTTCGGCAACCCTAATCCGGTGACGCGATGAGATCCTTCAAGAAGAGCGGCCACTCGGCCGCTCTTCGTTTTCGGGAAAGGCCGCGATGCGACTGCTGCTGATCCGACATGCCCGCGCCGCGTCCAGTCACCACTTGCCGGATGCCGAGCGTCCGCTGACCGACGAAGGACGATCGGAATTCGACCGAGTGGCTCGCGACATCATCGACCGAGGTGCGACTCCCGAAGTCATTTTTCATAGCCCGGCGCGACGCACGACCGAAACCGCGAGTATCCTGGCGACGGCGTCAAGATTGCCGGCTCACGCGATGGACGTCGCACCGTGGCTGGCGCTGGGCAACGGTTGCCAGGACGTCTTGCCGAGACTCGCACAACTCCCCGCCGAAGTGACCGCACTCGTCGGGCACGAGCCGATCATGAGTTCGCTGACGGCGCTGCTGTTGGGGAGCGGGCGACTGTCGTTCTCGCCGGGAACCACTGCGTGCCTGGAGTTCGATCGCTCGATTGAAGTTGGTCAGGGCCGGCTGCTTTGGATGGTTGAGCCGCACTGAGCATGATCGTGTTTGCGAACGTAGCTGCCTCGTTCCATGAGGCAGAGCTGTTGGAATCAGACTTTGATTGAGCGAGAGTCGATCACGATTGCTTCGCCTCGCGGAACGAGGCGGCTACGTTCGCGATGCCGCGAGCGACTCCAGCAAGCTGGGGCGGCGATATCGTTCGGGAATCTCGCCGAGATTTCGATGCGCGATGAGTTCCGCCACGATGCTGACAGCGATCTCTGGCACGGTCTGCGAACCGATGTCGAGGCCCAGCGGAGCGTACACGCGAGACAGGGCTTCGCGCGAGATGCCGTCTCGCAGCAAGTCTTCAAAAATCATCTTGATCTTTCGCTGGCTGCCGATCAGGCCGACGTATCGAGCTGGTGTTTCGGCGAGGTGATACAACGCCTCCTCGTCGTGCTGATGTCCGCGAGTCACGATCAGGCAGTAAGTGTTGTGGTCGATGTCGAGTCCGCTGAGCGCCGCATCGATCTCGCCGACGATCAGCCGCTTGGCCTGCGGGAAGCGTTCGGCGTTGCAGTATTGCTCGCGGTCATCGACGGCCCAGACGTCGAAGTCGCACGCGGCGGCGAGTTCGCCAACCTTTTGGCCGACGTGTCCGGCTCCGACGATGACCAATCGGCAGCGACGCAGATGCGGCAAGAACGACACGCCCCCCGCGACATACGGCCGAGGCCGCTGCAACAACGGTCGCAAATGCTGGCCGATGGAACTTGGCAACGACATCATCGTCCCGTCTTGGCCGACGCTCGTGACCACTTCGCCGGAGTCGTTGAGCAGAAAACGATCGGCGGCTTGTCCGCCCGCTTTCTCCGGGTCGAGGATCACAGCCTCAGTGCAACCTTGGTCGGTCGCGAGCAGCTCCAGCAAGCGACGGTAGTAGCCGAACTCCGCTTCGCCGCGCACCGGATCGACCAGCATTTTCATCCGACCGCCGCAGATCAGTCCGTCATCCCAGCCGTAATCGCTG
>CAZILR010000534.1:0-4512 GCA_964539995.1 uncultured Planctomyces sp. | reverse complement strand
TGGTTACGGCTCGCGAAATCGTCGGTCGGCGCGAAGGGTAGGGGGGGACCAGCGCAGCGCCGGCCCACCACAATCACGCAAAATGGTGGGCCGGCGCTATCGCTGGTCCCACCCTACGATCCACCTGTCGCGGGGATTGCCGAGACACATCACACCCGCTTGGTGCGAGGTACATAGGCGGCCGCGAATTCCGCGTCAGAACCGGTCTGGACCTGTTTTTCGAGTCGTGACTACCATCCCGCCCCTTTCCGACAAACCTGTCTTTTCGCGAGCGGCGCAGTTAGCCAATCGCGACCTACCTTTTTCATCCGTTCGGTGGAATGGAGTCTGCCGTGAGTCGTCTTTCGCGCGTGCTGATGCTGAGTGGTGCGTTGGTATTGATGGGCCTTGTGGCGACACCGGCCTGGGCCGAGAGGATCGACGCGTCCAAAGGGAAAAAATATGAACTCGGCAAGCAGCATGGTCCGTGGATGATCATGGTCGCTAGCTTGTCCGAGCCGCCGCCGGAGTCTCGGATTGAAGGGCCCAGCAAAGCCGAAGCTGCGAACAGCCTGGTTCTCGAACTGCGCAAAAAAGGCATCCCGGCTTACATCTACGAGCAGAAGGAAGAGATTCAACCGCTGAGCACGTTCAAACGTGGTGACAAAGTGGTCCGCCGCGAAGTGCGAGCGAAAGACGATCGCATCTGTGTCGTTGCGGGAAACTACGGATCCGCTGACGATCGTGTTGCTCAGAAGACGTTGAATTGGATCAAGAGCTTCAACCCGAAGGAGTTTTCGGACCACGCCGTCTTCCATTCGACGCCGGGGCGGCCCGGTCCGCTTAGCGCAGCCTTTCTGACGATCAATCCCATGCTGTCGGCCGAAGAAGCGTCGCAGCAGAAACTCGATCCTTTGTTGATGAGACTGAATGCGGGCCGCAGCGACTCGCTGCTGGCGAACACGGGCAAGTACACGTTGGTCGTGGCTTCGTTTCGTGGCAAGTCGGCGCTGATCAGCAAGCCGACCGATGACGAGTTTGAAATCAGCCGCTCACTGGACGAAGCCGGACACCAAGCGGAAGTGCTCTGCCACGCCCTGCGACAACAGAAGATACACCACGGCCGAAATTTTGATGCCTTTGTGTGGCACGATCGTGATCGCTCGCTGGTTTGCGTCGGCTCATTCGCGAATGACAAAGACCCTCTGATTCCGCGGATGTTCGAGTACTTCTCCGAACGCAAGCAATTGAACGCGCAGACTCAGACCGAGGTCGTGATGCCTCAGTCGCTGCTGGTGCCGGAGCCTGAGAAATCGAACTGGACATTCCCCAAGCTTTCGAAAGCGATCACCAACAATCGCAAGGTCGCTCCGTTGCCGAAGCACACTTTCGCGTTTGACCCCAAGCCGCAGTTGATGCTCGTGCCCAAGTCCGGTAACAAGCCCAATTGAGATTCGGAGGTGGGGCACTCCTGCCCGTCCCGTGTCTCGCAGGAGCCGCACATGTCCGAGGATTCCACTGCCGCGCCGAGCGATTCGCCATCCGGTTCACGTCACGAATTGTTGCGAGTGCTCGGCCTGGGCATCGCGACGGCGATGGTCGTTGGCAACACGATCGGTTCGGGCATCTTTCTGAAGCCCGGAAAAATTGCCGGTGACGCGGGCTCGTTTCCGCTGATTGTGACGGGTTGGATCGGCGGCGGACTGGTCTGCCTGCTGGGAGCGTTGTGCTTCGCGGAACTCGGCGCGATGTTGCCGCGAGCCGGTGGCATGTACCAGTACCTGAAAGAAGCCTACGGTCGGCCGGTCGCATTTTTGTTTGGCTGGTGCGAGTTCTTCTTCGGCACGCCCGCTTCCTGCGGAGCCTTGTCGGTGGCGATCGTCGGCACGCTGAGCACGCTGGTGAATGGCCCTCCGGCTCCGGGAGAAACTCAGAGCAGCTTCGCGATCGTCACCGGAGCGTTGCTGCTGCTTGCGTTCGTCACCTTCGTCAATGTGCGCGGGGCAATCTGGGGCGGCAGCGTGCAGGCCGTCACGACCGTCATCAAGGCGGGCAGCGTCGCACTGATCGGGCTTGTGCCGTTTCTGTTGCTCGCGGTTGGCAAGTCGCAAGTGGATTTCAGCCACTACGCCACGTCGGTGGCTCCCGCGAAAACGACGCTCGCCGCGCAGTTCGCCACGGTGATGCTCGCGGTCATGTGGGCCTACAACGGTTGGGAAGGAGTCACTCCGGTCGCGGCTGAGGTGCGTGATCCGAGCCGCAACATTCCGCGAGCGTTGGTTGGTGGTGTCGGCATTTTGATCGCCGTCTACGTCGGAGCGAACCTCGCGTATCACGGTGTGCTCAGCATGTCGGAACTCAAAGAGGCCGGCATGAGCACCGCGCCGATCATGCTCAACAAACAGTTCAGCGTGTTTGGGTCGCGTGCCGGAGAGATTGCCGCCGCCGCCGTCTCGCTCGTGATTTCGCTGAGCGCGTTCGGTGCGATCAACAGTAACCTGATGCACAGCCCGCGCGTGGCCTACGCGATGGGGCAGGACGGCGTCTTCATCCGAAAGCTGGGACTGGTTCATGCCGAGTACCGCACGCCCGCCATCGCGATCTGCACGCAGGCGCTGATGGCCGCATTGATGGTCGTTGGTTTCGAGTTCGCTCAGCGAAACGTCGCGCAACTGAAAGAGCTTAACCTGTTCGATCTGCTGACCGACTATGTGATTTTTTCGGCCAGCATTTTTCAGACGCTGACAGTCATCGGAGTCATGCTGCTCCGCCGCAAGCATCCCGAATGGGAACGACCCTACCGAGTGGCTGGCTACCCGTGGACGCCGCTGCTGTTCATCGGCTTCTATCTGTGGTTCCTGCCGACGGCGTACCTGGAGCAATCGTTCTCCGCACACGTCGCGCTGGTGCTGATGGCGCTGGGAATCCCGGCGTACTTCATTTACGCCGCCGTGCGCAAGGCGACAAAAACGTAGCCACAAGCTGCCAGCTTGTGGCGATTCCGCGGGCAAGCTGGCAGCTTGCCGCTACGTTCGGGATCAAATCGGCAGAGCCGTTGCATCCAGGCACTCGGTGATGAGAGTGGCGATCGCGTCGATGATCGGCTGCGGGTCGATGACCGCCTGGGTGTCCTCGAAGGCCTTCAGTTTGACGGGCGGATCGGTGAGCTCATTCTCGGAAGCAAGCGCATCCGTGCCGGCTCCACCGTCGAGCGTCACTTTCGTCGTCTCCGCCAGCATCAGCGTGCCGACCGAGAGTTGATCCTCACCGCCAAGCATCAGCACCGTCACGTTCTTGGTCGCATCGAGGCTCGTGATTCGCAGCCGGTCGTTCCCGGCTCCGCCTCGCAGCGTGGTGGTGCCGGTGGCAATTACGTTTTCGACGTGAATGTCGTCGTCACCTTTGTAACCATCGAGCGTGAGGCTGCCGCCAATCGCCGCCGATTGCAGTGAGAGTGCATCGTTGCCGTTGTCGCCGTTCACGTTGATCGAGCGCTGAACGTCGATGTCAGCGAGTCCGATCAAGTCGTTGCCGAGCCGACCGAGGATGATGACGTTGCCATCCACCTGGATCGGGGCTTGCAGATCGTTACCGGAGTTGAGCACCTCCGCGGTTCCGATCAGTAAGCAGTCATTGCCGTTTTCGAGATCCCCTTCCAGGTTGCCGCCGATTGTCAGCGTGCCGTTGTTGAGCAGCAGAACGCCGTGGTCGTCTCCCTGGCCGAGATTGATGCGAACTCGTCCCGTGATGGAGAGTTCAGGAGCATCCCCTCCCGATTCGCCGATTTCCATCCGCACGTTGTCATGGCCCCCGCGCATCAGGATCGACAGATGTTTGAGGCTCAACGAATCCGTCAGCAGAACTTCTTCACCCTCGCTGATGGTCGTCCCGTTGAATTTGACTTTCGTGAACGTGAGCGGATCACTCTCGGCGTCGGGCAGTCCCGTGAGATAGATGCCGTCGGCTTTCACTCGGATCAGAATGTTGTTGTCGAGGTTGTCTCCGCCGATCGTGAGGTGTCCGTTGGACAACGACGCCGTCACGGTTCCCGTCGGCAAGGATCGCGATTCCAGCGATTGCACTTCGGCCGCCAACGCGGGGGGAGCGAATTGAGAATTCCATCGTTTCGCGCGTGAGCGTGACATCATGTCGGCCTTCATCCGTGGGGCAGGCTTTCAACCTGCCGGGCTCAAGGGCAGAGGGAAAACCTGCCCCACGATCCTGACAACAACAGTTATCGCCAGTATCGTCCGCCTAATCGTTACCACTTGACGAAACCCTTGCAGAGACGCCGCCGTGAACTCGACCGAAATTGCCCCGCTTTCCCTGCTCAAGCCACGTCGCCAGATTCGCGGCATCTCGGCGATTTTGCTGCCGTTCACCGAGTCGGGCGAAGTCGATTGGCCCGCGTTCGACGCTCACGTCCGGCGGACAGCCGAGGCCGGTCTGACTCCGGCGGTCAACATGGACACCGGCTTCGTCAATCTGCTGGATGACGCGACGTACCGAGCGGTGCTGCAACGCACGCAGTCG
>CAZILR010000533.1:0-4514 GCA_964539995.1 uncultured Planctomyces sp. | reverse complement strand
ACCGTCCAGAAATGTTGGCTGGCCCCATTTCTTGGCCTGACTGGCCAAGAATCTCCCTCGAATCGCTGGAAAGTTCGGCCTTCGGGCAGTTTAGCTGTTGCGAATCGGGACGAAGTTGTCTGAAATCACGCCCCATCAAAACTCGCTCCGCCACCGGGGCTGATCCGGTGGAAGGGGCACCCTCGCCGGAGGCCCAGGCATGACGAACGAATCTCGACCCGAAGTGTCTGAAATCGGTTTCGTTCATCGACTTATCGCTTCCACGCGGCGTCTGCTGCGAGCCACCTGGACCGCCACCGGGTTGGGAATCACGCTCGGCCTGGGTTTGCTGCTACTGGTCGTCGTCTCCCTGGCCGATGTGGCCTTGGCGTTTCGAGAAGGTCTGCGGCTGACGGGCCTGCTGTTGGTCGCTGTGCCGAGCGGCTGGGCGTTTCTGAACGGTGTGCTGCGACCGCTGTTTCGGAAGATGACGTCACGGTTTGTGGCTCGCCGGATCGAGGCGACGCTGCCGGGAATTCACAATCGACTGGTAAGTGTCGTCGATTTGGATTCCGACAAAGACAAGCAAAAGAAGTTCTCGATGGCGTTCGTGCGACGGCTGATTGCCGAGGCGCTTGAGCGAATCAAAAACTTCCGGCCCTCGGCGGTCGTGGATAAGCCGGCGTTGAAGCGAGCTGGTCTGTTTGCGTTGATCGGAGTGCTCGTTTTCGCGACGGCGCTGGGGATCTTTTCCGATCGACTGCCCACAGCGCTGGCTCGCATCTTCTCGCCATTTGCGGACATTCCGCCGGCGACGGGTGTGTTCTTCGATGTTTTGCCGGGAACCGCGAAAGTCCTGCGCGGTGAGCCGGTGGAATTCCTCGCGAAAGTCTCTGGCAAGAAGGTGGATCGCCTCCGTCTGGAGATGACGCCCGTCGAAGGAGAGAGCGCCGGCAAGACACTGTGGCATGAGCTCCGCCCTGATGCGGACGGAACCAATTGGACGTTTCGCTTGCCGGCCTACGACAGCTCGTTCGAGTACCGAATTCATGGCGGCGGTACTTGGACCAAGCTGGCGAAGGTCACGATGCTCGAACGGCCGCGGCTGGTCGGCTTGCAGGTGGCGGTGCATTACCCGACCTACATGCTGATGCCGGAGCCGCGCGTCAATCCGCCCGACGTCGCCGACGTGAGTGGTCCGATCGGCAGCAATGTCGAGGTCACGGTCAACGTCGAAGGGGACGCCTCGATCGGTGAGATTCAACTGCTGCGAGAGGAATTTAAGAGCATGCCGGTCGAAGACCGGCCGCTACGGGTCTGGTTCGAGAATGTTCTCCCGAAGGGACACGCGGTCGAAGGCCGCTGGGATTGGGGGCCGCAAGAGAAAGACCTCGATCCGAATGCCTCCGCGCCGAAGCGTGGAACCGATCAATCAGCGTGGGCCAAATGGCACTCGCATCCGGCCGCGCCGGGGATGTCGTACCACTTGTTTCATTCGGCCGCGACGTCGTTCGATGTGCATATCGGCGACGTGCTCTTCGCGGAAGTGTTCGTTGAAGCCGATCAGCCGGTCGAAGAGCTGATGCTGCAATTCCACGACGGCCAGAACTGGGAACGCCGAGCCTTCTGGGGCGCGGACAAGATCAACGTCGGCCAGCACGAAACCGCCAGCCGCCGCTGGGCCGGCGATCTGCCGAAGGTCGGTGAGTGGGTGCGGCTCGAAGTTCCTGCTCGCGATCTGGACCTCGAGGGTCATTCGATTCGTGGCGTGAACTTCACGCAGTTCAGCGGCAAGGCGCTGTGGGGTCGTGTTGGCACGTTGCCGGCCGCGACTCGCCAAGTCCACGAGTTTGTCGTCGTCGAAAGACACCCGTTGAATCAATGTTCGACCTGCTCCACGGGATCATGTTCCACGTCAACCTCGACGGAGACACAAGCTCCCACGGCTCAAGAGCCATCGAAGCATTTCGCGGCTGTCCGACCGTCTCATCGCTGGTCGGGAACATTCCCGATCAACGGCGATGGCTGGTATCGCGTCGAACTCAAGAACGAAATCGGTGCGGCCAACTTGCCGATGAAGGAAGCTCGCATCTCGTCCGTGCCAGACAATCCGCCACAGATCATGATCGAACGTCCCGGCCTGGATCTCGTGCTCAGCGAGCCGGTCAAAGTGCCGATCGTCATCGCGGCGTTCGATGATTTTGGACTCGGTGAACTCGTCCTCTCCGTGCAACGGGGTGACAGCGGTTTCGTCGGACGGCCGGTCAAGACGTACTCGGACGTGACGCGAGCCGACACGACGCTGTTCATGCTCGACCTTCCGAATGAGGGGCTCAAGAACGGCGACGTGATGAAGTACCGCGCCGAAATCCGCGATCGTAAAGGTCAGTCAGCTCAGACACAGGACTATCAAATCCGCATCGTGTCCAACGATCCGAACGCGGCGGACAAGCAGCTTGCTCAGTTGGAAAAGAAGGAAGAGGAGTTCGCTAAGAAGCTCGACAAGCTGATCGAGGAGCAGGCGAAGGTCCAAGAGAAGCTCGAAAAGATCGCTGAAAAATCTGAGCCGCTCACCGAGAAGATCGAAGCCGCTCAAGAGGCCGCCGAGAAAGCTGCCGACGCCGCTGCGGAAAAGGCCGAGCAAGCTGCTCAGGAACAAGCCAAGAAGGACGATCCACAAACCAAAGATCAGCCGAAAGACCAACCCAAGGATCAACCGGCCAAAGATCAACCCAAGCCGAAAGACGAACCGGCTGCAAAGGATTCACCGAAACCGCAAGACGCCGCGACGCCACCGATGCCGACGCCGGAGCCGAAGCTCGATCCGGCGGCGCAGCAGGAGTTGGCTCAGCTCAAGCAAGAGCTGGCTCAGGTCCAACAGGAAGAGGCGAAGAACGCCGAGGCCGCCAAGCAACTCAACGAAGATTTGAAAGAGCTGGCGAAGGAAGCGGAGAAGCAACAACTTCTCCCGCCGGAGTTGCAACGCGAAATGGCCGCCCTCTCCGAAGCGTTCAAAGAGGCCGCGACCGAGCCGATCAAGAATCTCGCCGAAGAGATCAAGAAGTCGGCCGATGCGAAGACGCAGGATCCGAAGCTGGAAAAACTTGAAGCCCGCGCCGATCAAGTGCAGGAGAACCTGGAAGCGTTGAAGAACCGATTTGAGGCGGTGCGCGAGGCTCAGAAAGAGGCCAAGCAAGACGCCGCGATGGCGCTCGATGAACTGCATCGGGAGATGCTCAAGCAGTCGGGCGAGTTGACCGCGAGCGAACTCGAAGAGCTTCGCAAAGCGATCGAAGCGTTGCGTGAGAAGCTGCAAAACCTCGCCAACGAGGAATCGCAGTTGGCGGAGTTCACGCCAGAAGCTCCCGAATCGCTGCTGCCGGACATTGCCAACAAGCAGCGTGACGTCGAACGCCGAGCCGATAAGGAACTCGCCAAGACGAAAGAGTTGCAGAAGCGAGACGACTACAAGGCGCTGAAGCAGAAGACTCAAAAACAGAAGCCGCCGAACGGCGAGACGCCGAACGATCCGACGACTCCGGAACCAATGCCCGGTGACGATCCGCTTGCGGGGGATAACCCGCCAGAGATGGCAACGACCCCAGAAGACTTCGGCAACAACGACGCTCCGATGCCGGACGCCGGAAAGCCGGAAGACAACGGCGACGAGTTCCAGCCGGCGATCGCCGATCCGGCCAAGCCTGCTGCCAAGAAGCCGGCCTCTGCGAAACCAGAAAAGGGGCAGCCGCAGAAACCACAAAAGGGAACCGACAAGCCGCAGACGACTCAGTCCAAAGACAAGCCCACGGCGGCTGAACAGCGTGAGAAGCTCGCCGAGCGTGAAGCCAAAAAACTCGATCAGCTTCAGAAGGCGGACGAGAGCCTTGCCGCCGATCAGCGAACGCTCGATGAATTGCTCAAGGACATCGGCGAGCTGTTGAATTCTGAGATGGCCGAGAAAGGCGAAGGGGACACTCCGATGCCGGGCGAAGCGACTTCGCCGCAGCAACCGCAGTCCCCACCAAACGGCGAACCGATGCCCACTCAGGGTGAGCCGACCGACGCAGCCGAGGCGGCTCCGCTGTCCGCCGAGCAAGCGGCGGAGTTGTCGAAGCTGCTCCAGTCCGCGAAGGCTCAGAAGGCGATGCAAATGGCCGCACGCCTTCAAGCGATGCAAGCTGGCGACTCCTCCGAGCAACAGAACAAAGGTCAGAAGAATCCGAACGCTCCGCCACCGCCGCTCAAGTCGAATCCAAAACCGCGCAGCGGTCTGGAAGGTGACAATTCCAGCCAATTCGCGATGGAAGCGACTTTGAAAGACCTCGATCCGGCGACTCGGTCAATGATCCTCAAGATGCAACCGCGAGTCCGTGAAGAACTCTTGCAGAGCCTCCGCGAAGAAGGCCCTGAAGGCTATCAACGATTCATCCGCGATTACTTCAAACGTCTAACCAAAGCGGGACAGCCCGCCAAATGAATTTCACCTCGCGTCAGAACGGCGTGAGAACACCAAGGCAGGTCCAGGGCACAAGGAG
>CAZILR010000532.1:0-4519 GCA_964539995.1 uncultured Planctomyces sp. | reverse complement strand
GAGCGCTGGGCGGAGTCTTTGCCGGCTACGGCACCTACGCCGCCAGCGTCTTGGGAGGTCACGTCCTTGGACGAATCAAGTCCAGCCGGATCGCCAACGGCACGCAGTTGGAAGTGCGGCGACCTACTGAGGAACTCAAATCTGACGTCACCACTTCCTGGAAGGCCCCCCAGGAACGCGAGCCGATTGAGCGAATCGGAGTCGATAATCGATAGTTGCCGCATTGCCGCGATGGTCATTGATTGGGGGAGCATCAAAGTCGAGTGCGATCAGCCGAGCGGTGTAGCAGATTTCGCTTCATCGCTTGACGAATCGCAGACAGTCTACTTTGCTATTAAGCCAACAGTGGCCTAGCGGCGGAATTGAACAGGGAATTCGCGTCGTCGAATTTCTACCGCGAGGCCAAATTCCCTTGGCTCCTTTCAGAGGAATGGCAACATGCGGAAAGTTGTGATGATCCTGCTGGCGATAGGCTTGTCGTACCTCGCACAAAACGCAACTGCGGCTTTGTGCCCAACTTACCTCTACGGACAATGGAACGGAGTTTACTACTACTATTGCCTACCTCAGACAGGTTGCGTTGGGCCACAATCCGGTCAATCAGCCACTCCAAAGACATGCGGCAGTTGCAGTGGTAGTTGCGACGCAATCAGGCTTCTAAGTTCGGGCAATGAGAAGGAGAAAGAAAGCGCCTCGCTCACGCGTAAGAGTTGGAAAGTTGGACAGCTTCAACGGCATGTGGGAAAGAGAACTGGTAATGCAGGAATGGGAGAGGGCACAGGTAACGAGAAAATCCAGAACACTTTTTATGTTAGCCACAAAGACACGTCCTTTATTGGTGGTGATGCGAGTCCAACGGCGGATCGAACGGTCTGGGTGGAGAGGGATGAAGGCGGGAGCAAAAAGAGATACTACTTTCGGGTGCTAGAACTTAATGTTGGTGGCACAGAGGTGCTGGTTGGTCAGCAGCTTGAGAGAGATACTGGTGGAGCAGTCGAGTTCGAATTTCATGACGGCGATGATAATTATGACCATCAGATTAAGCCGAAGGGTGGTACGAAGCTCTTCGACGTCGTGAGTCGAGACAAGATCAAGAAGTAAAATAGAGATTGTCGGGGTGTGGACATCCGCAGTCCAAGATTGCGGATTCCTGCCTTTCGGAATAAATAGAAGGCACGGTCATCGAACGGGTGTTTCTGCGGAATCATCCAGGAAACGAGGTTTTGCACTTCGAACGCAGCGCACTCCGAGATTTCGGTACGGCCGGTTCGTCTGAACTGCGTGTCTCAACCGCGGGCCTGCTGCGATTTCTTCCGGCGTTGGTTGTCCGTCCAAGACAGAAAATGGCACGCCGCGGACGACGCGAGAATATGTGTTGAGGATTAGTAAGTCCTTCGGCATCGGTGGATTGAATGGCGATGGATAAAGATTCTGTCGGGAATCAGTCCATTCGCCAACATTGGAGTACAGGCCAAAGATTGGCGGAGTCGTTGGGGTCTGATCATAGTCGGGGCTTCTTACGGGCCCGATGGACCATTGATCGAAGGCTGGTTGGTCGCCCCATGGATACCGTTTCGATCCGCGTTGAGTTGCCGCGAATTCGTACTCCACTTCAGTGGGAAGCCGCTTTCCAAGACGCTCCGCCAAAGCGGTCGCGCACTCAAAGTCGATCATTGCCACCGCGTGATCATCAGGTATCGGAGGAGTGAGCTGACTCAACGAATTCGGTACGTCGTCCTTCATCACGGCAAGAAATTGTTCCATCGAGACTTCGTGTGGGTCGAGATAATAGTCACTCACCATCCGTTGATGCTCCGGGACGGCGAGCAATCGCTTGTCACCCATTGTGAATTCTCTCCCCGGCAGAAACACCATCCCCGCAGTCACGTCCGTAGTTGCCGGAATCGCGATCTTGTGCAGCAAGACGCGATGTTTGGCATCAAGCTTCCAGACGCGATAAAAAAACTGCCCTGACACTAATTTTTCTTCGGTTGCCGGCACTGTTCGATAGACCTCGTGAAACCCGTGGCCGTTTCGCTCAACGACGACTAAGTAGTCTCCCGGTGGTAGATCGACCTCCACTGGATTTAATTTCGATGCGAAAAGTTTTTTCTCTGCGACAAACGCACCTGTTTCGGGATCGATTGGAACGAAGACTACACGATCCGCTGGCGGATCAGTCTCCAGCAACACTCGTCGAACGACAGGGCGCAATTGTTGGCGTTGTCGCATGTTGTCGGCGATCAACCAACCGGAGACCGCGATCAGTACGCCGATAGTTAGCCCCGCGGTGGCCAATTTGGGATTGCGTTTTGTCCAGCGACGGCTGCGCTCCCAAATGCTGATCGGACGCGCGGAGATCGCTTCGCCGTGCAGGTAATGCCGTAAGTCCACGGCCATTTGCTGAGCCGTCTCGTAGCGGCGTTCCGGCTCCTTTTCCATCGCCTTCAAGCAGATCGTTTGCAGATCCACGGGAATCTTGCCGTTGAGCTTCCGCGGGGTGACCGGATCGTCGTGCAGCACTTGATGGATCAAAAGTTGCGAGTTGCCTCGAAATGGACGCTGGCCGGTCAGCATCTCGTAGAGCATCACCCCCAGCGAGTAGACGTCGCTACGACGATCTGCGTAGTGGCTTTCGCCGCGTGCCTGTTCCGGAGACATGTAGGCCGGCGTGCCAAGAATACGGCCGTCGATTGTCATCGTGATTTCACCGGCGTCCCGTTTGGCTAATCCGAAGTCGGTCAAGTGGGGGTCGCCATTTTCGTCCAACAGCACATTGCCAGGCTTCATGTCGCGATGGACGACACCTTGCTCATGAGCGTGGTGCAGCGCATCGGCGAGCGTGGCGCAGAGTCGCGCGACCTCCTCAAAGGGGAGCAGCCGTTTGGCCCGCAACCAGTCCGCGAGATTCACGCCACGAATCAAGTCGCTGATGATGTAAAGCTGCCGCCCGTCTCGACCGACTTCGTGCACGCTCACGATGTGTGGGTGAGATAATTGGGCTGCGGCCCGCGCCTCGCGCAGAAATCGCTCCGCGTCTTCCTCGTCTAAATCGGCCTGTCGTGGCAATTTGATGGCCACTTGGCGATGCAACGTGGAATCCTCAGCGCTCCAGACTTCTCCGAAATGTCCTTGGCCGATCATTTCCAGAAGTTCAAAACGCCCGACAGTGCGGCTCTTCGAGTAACCGGTCGTTTCCGTTCCCTCATCCGTGGGCTTCCACCGGCTACCGCAAGAGGGGCATTGCAGCGCGACATCCGTCTCGAAATTGACCACGTCCACGGGCAAATGACAGTGAGGGCAACGAATCCGCATGAGCTTCCTCACTTCCATTTTCTCGGCAGCGAAAGCCAACTGCCTATGGTTTTGACCAGTTCAACGCGGGCTATTCTTTCCAAGTCGAGCGGAGTTTTTCCAGTGATGTCCAGTTTCGACGACAATCTTTGAAATGGCTCCGCGTTGAGGTTCTCCAACAAGATTGAAGCCGTCCCATACGATTTGTACCATCCGCCCGAACTTCGATCTTTGCCTTTTCGCTGGATACGACTGCCCATGACCACCGCGACCGCTTCGGTTTCCGGGGTGCGTTGGACCAAGAAACATCTGCTCGGCTTGGAAGAACTTTCGGCCGACGAAATCTCGTTGATTTTGGATCAAGCCGCCGAATTCAAACGGCTGGCGGCCGAAGGCGAGACCAAGCTGGCGGCCCTCAAGGGGACGGTCGTCGCGAATCTTTTCTTCGAGCCATCGACGCGCACGCGGACCAGCTTCAGCCTCGCGGCCAAGCGACTTTCGGCAGACACGGTGGATTTCACGGCGTCAGGCAGCAGCCTCTCGAAAGGCGAAACATTTTACGACACGGCTCAGAACATCGAGGCGATGGGAGTCGATCAAGTCGTCGTCCGGCACAGCACGTCGGGAGCTCCGCATTTGTTGTCGAAGCTTTTGAAGGCCAGCGTGCTCAACGCCGGCGACGGCACGCACGAGCATCCGACGCAGGGACTGCTCGACATCTTCACCATTCGCGAGCATCGCCAGAAACTCGCCGGCCTGACGGTCGCACTGGTCGGCGACATCCTGCACAGCCGCGTCGCTCGGTCGAACATCTGGGGGCTGAAGAAACTTGGCGCGCGAGTCATCGTGTGCGGCCCTTCGACGTTGATCCCGGCGCATGTTGAGCGGCTCGGCGTCGAGGTCTCGAACAACCTCGACGAGATTCTCGGCCAGTGCGACTGCATCAACCTGCTGCGCATTCAGTTCGAGCGGCAGCGATCCGCGTTCTTCCCGTCGATCCGCGAGTACGCGCACTTCTTCGGCATGAACGGCGACCGCATCCGCCGAGCAAAGTCCGACGTCCTGATCCTCGCCCCAGGTCCGATCAATCGCGGCGTCGAGATCACTCCCGAAGTCGCCGACGGCCCGCATTCCGTCATCCTCGATCAAGTCACCAACGGCCTCGTGATCCGCATGGCGTGATTGTACCTGTTGAACAATCGCCGGCAATAAGATTCCCCTTAGC
>CAZILR010000531.1:0-4523 GCA_964539995.1 uncultured Planctomyces sp. | reverse complement strand
TTCTTGGAAGATTTGCGTGGTTCAGTCGAGCAAAGTAGCCGTCATCGCTCCGCGTGACGAGCCTATTGCCGACGCTCTCAGAGTTATCCAGCGATGTTCGTACTCTTACTTCATCAGGCTCATCACGCCGGAGCGTGATGGCTACTTTGACAGTTCCATTTCAACGGCTGCTCGATTTCAATGCCACCTCGCGAGTCACCGTTCGTGCCCTTCCGAACTCATCTCCGAGGTGAATCATGCGAAGTCGCCCTGCGTTCGTGGCGTTGCTGACATCGGCCGTGCTGGCCGGAGTCCTGTTGTTCGCGAGGTTGCCGAACGACGCCGTGCAGAACGGAGTCGATCAAGCGTTCGCTCAGGATCAGCCCGCCAAGAAGAAAGGGATGGGCAAGAAGAAAGCGGATGTGAAGAAGGACGATCATCCGGTCACACCGGTCGTCGGCGAAGACCCACGCGAATCGGCCGGAGTCAAGAACGCGCCGCCAGTCACCGAATTCTTGCAGGACTTGATCCGGCAGGCTCGCGCGGGCGGAGCACAGGTGCTCTCAAACGGCGACTCGTACGACGACTTCGCGTCGATCGCGCAGACTTCGGACGGCACCGTCTTCGCCGCGTACTCGGCGTACTTCGACGGACACGATCAGATTCGCATTCATCGTCGGCTAGCCGATGGTTGGTGGAGCACTCGCAGTTATGTGCCGACGGCGGCCGCGCGGTCGGACGTGTGGATGCCGCAGCTCGCCGTCGATGCGAAGGACCGCGTGTGGGTCATCTGGTCCGAGCAAACGGGACAAACGAAGGGCAAGACCGGCAACTGGGACATCTTCGCGAGGCCATTGCTCGGCGATTCGTGGGGCAAGCTCGAACGGCTGACGAACGACGCGAAGCCGGATATCAACCCGCATGTGCATGTCGATGCCAAAAAGAACATCCATGTCGTGTGGCAGGCTCATCCGCAGAACAGCGGCGACGTGCAGTACGCGAAGTTCGACGGCGAATCGTGGTCGAAACCGATCGCAGTCACGTCCGACGAAGAGAGCGACTGGTATCCGCACGTCGCGGTCGATGCGAACGGCACCGCGTGGATCGCGTTCGACAGCTATCGCCGCGGCGACTACGACGTTTATCTGACGAGCGTTTCGCCCAACGGAGAACTCGGCAAGGTCATGCCGATTGCGACGTCGTCGTTCTACGAAGCTCACGCGACCGTCGCGTGCGGATCGGACGGAGACGTGTGGGTCGCGTGGGAACAAGGCGGGCACAACTGGGGCAAGGATCAGGGCTATTGGATCAAGGACAACAATCAGGGCACGACGCTCGGCAGCACGCGCAAGGTCAAAGTCGCGTGCGTTCGCAAAGGTGAACTGCTCGCCGCACCGGAGATTCCCGAAGGGGAACCGGCCGGCCCTCAGCAGCGGTCGCTTTCCGCGTCGCCGGAATTGGCCGTCACCAACGACGGGCGGCTGTGGCTGCGGTATCGGCAGATGATCTTCGGAGTTCAACGAGCCAACAATCGAGGTCGCGGCAAAGGTTGGACGGAGAACGTGACGACACTCTCGGCCGACGGTTGGACCGCGCCAGTCATGCTCGCCGCGAGCCCCGGCCGCATCAGCGTCTTCAGCCGTATCGCTCCGGCGAATGACGGCTCGCTGCTGGCGGCGTATTCGTCAGACGCTCGCGCGGTCGAAAATTATCACCGGCCGATTCAAGACACGGCGCTCGTCACGCAGCTCGCGAAGCCGAAGAAGGACGACGTCGAGATCAAGCCCGGAGTGCCGACGCTCGTCGCGTACACGGCCCCACCTCCACCGGCGGGCATCCCGGTGTGGAATGCGGCCCGCGAGGCGAAACAAGTCGCCGCGATTCGTGCGCATCGAACAAAAGTCGGCGATCAGAATTGTCAGATCGTGCGCGGCGACATGCACCGGCACACCGAGATGTCCTGGGACGTCGGCCCCGGCAACGACGGTTCGTACCTCGATTTTTATCGGTACATGATCGACGTCGCCGCGTTCGACTTCGGCGGCCTGACCGATCATCAAGGCGGCGGCCAGTACCCGTACTGGTGGTGGCTGACCGAGAAGTCGTGCGACATGTACTACCTCGCGCCGCGGTTCGTGCCGCTGTACGGCTACGAGCGGAGCGTCCGATTCCCGCATGGGCATCGCAACGTGTTTCATGCGTATCGCGGAGTGCCGATCTTCCCATTCCAAATGAAGCTGAATCAGCAAGGAGTCTTCGCGGGCATCGGCGGCGGAGAGGTTGTCGAGAACGACACGAAGCTGCTCTACGAATACCTGCACGGCACCGGCGGCCTGTGCATGTCGCACACCTCCGGCACCAGCAGCATGGGGACGGACTGGCGCGACAACGACCCGTGGGCCGAACCGGTCGTCGAGATTTATCAGGGTGCTCGCAACAGCTACGAAGCTCTGACCATGCCGCGCGTGCATCAGACTCCCGACGAACCCGACAAAGCCCCCGGCGGCTTCACCGAAAAGGGGATGCTCTGGAACGCCTACAAACTCGGCTATCGGCTGGGGACGACATCGAGCAGCGACCACGGCTCAACGCACATCAGCTACTCGATGATCTTCACGCCGTCGAATGACCGGCAGGCGATCCTCGATTCGCTGCGCCGCCGGCAAACCTACGGCGGCACCGACAACCTGATTCTCGAATTCTGGGCCAACGGAAAATTCCAAGGCTCCGAGTTCGAGGCCAAAGACAAAGTCGAACTCAAACTGAAAGCGACCGGCACGTCGCGGATCAAGCAAATCCAGTTCATCCGCAACAACGCCCCGCTCCGCACGGAAACGCCCGGCAAAGAAGAAGTCGAACTCGCCTTCACCGACACGCTGCCCCAGCCCGGCCTCAATTGGTACTACGCCCGGATCACCCAAGAGGACGGCGAGATCGCGTGGTCGAGTCCGGTATGGGTCGTCGCGGACGGCAAGTAACATCCGGAGAGCGAATGAGTTTTGGGATGGCCTAGACAGTGCGGACGTGGATTTCCGAACGACTTCGGCCTCTTACGGTCGCAAGCTCGGCTCGATCTCGTAGGCGCGTTCGCGGTCTCGCTCGGCTTCGGCAGTTTGGCCTTCGGAGGACAGTTTCTTCGCGCGGAACAGGTATGCCTTGGCGACCTGAGCATCGACTCGCTTGGCCTTTCGATAGTCAGCGATCGCGAGATCGAACTCGCGCTGCTGAAAATAGGCATCGCCACGAATGGAATAGGCCTCGAAGTGCGGATCGATCTGGATGGCACGGTTGCAGTCAGCGATGGCTTTGTCGAATTCGCCGTTGGACAACCAGAAGGCCGCTCGGCTGGAGTACGACCGGCCATACTTTGGCTGGACCTGCATCGCAGTCTCGTAGCTGGCCAGTCCGACCTTCGATTCGCCACCGGCAATCAGGTGCTGTGCGAGCTGCACATAGTTGCCGGCATCCTTCGGCTCTTGAGCGACGTGGCGGTTGAGATCGTTCAGTTTTCCCAGCCACGCGACCTTCGCGGCATCGGCGTTAGCTTCTTCCTCGCGGCCGAGTTGCAGGTTGCAAGCTCGGCGCTGGAGATAGAACTTCGCGCTGTACCGCTCGCGGGCGATCGCTTTCGAGAAGTCGGCAACGGCTTGCTCGTAGTCCTTCAGTTCAAAGTGGGCCAAGCCGCGATTGTTCAGGGCGTTGACGTTCTCCGGCTGGAGCTTAAGTGCCTGGTCGTAGTCAGCGAGCGCCTGTTTGTGCTGTTTCGACTGGTACGCCACGAAGCCGCGATTGATCAGCGACTCGACGTACTTCGGTTCGATCTGCAACGCCTGATCGAAGTCCGCGCGAGCTTTCGCAAGATCAGATTTTGACAACCAGGCCAACCCACGATTGTTGAGTGCTTGTGTGTGCTTCGGATTGATTTCAATGGCGGCTGTGAAATCCGCGATGGCGAGGTCGATCTGCTTCTGAGTCATCAGAAAGAAGCCGCGTGTGTGCCGGAACTTCGCATCCTTCGGCGCGAGTTCGATCGCTTTCGTGAAGTCGATGAGTGCGGCCTGAGCCTGGCCGGCATCCGCCAACAGGCTGGCTCGCTGAAAGAACGCCTCGGAACATTTTGGGTCGAGTTTGATGGCTTCGCTCAGCGACTGCAGAGCTGGTTTCCACTGCCGCTGCTGCAAGGCTGCGGTGGCTTTTTCGAGCAATGATTTGACGTCACTGGACGCGGTCGCGGCGGATGGCTTGTCGGTGGAGGGAGTGTTCGATGATCCGCCACAGCCGATCAGCGACAGGCTGCAAAGCCCCAATGAGACAACGCTCGCGAACTGAGACGGCTCGCGCAGAAACCAAAATGGGCGACGCATGATGTCCGCTCCTGGAGCATCCGCTGAATGGGATGTGAGGCTGGAGGACGAAAGTTCGGCAAGGGTTCGCCGGAGAAGTGACGCACTGGACGGGAGCAGCCGACTCGTCGAAAAGACTCGGCCGCGAAGAGGGGCGGGCTTGTACTCGTGAAATCGAAATCGAGTCAATGTCGGTCGCCG
>CAZILR010000530.1:1295-4527 GCA_964539995.1 uncultured Planctomyces sp. | reverse complement strand
GGCAGCAAGGATGCCCAGCAACGTCTGGCGGGACTCGAACTGCTGCGGCAACTGGTCGAGCAACAGCGAGCGGTCGCGGAGTGCCGTCAGCGAGCAACGACGTTTCGCGATCAGCGCGGCAAACTCACGAAAGACGAACAGCGGCAGTTCGACGCGATCCTGCTCGTGAAGCCAGCCGCTCAAACGCTGACGCTCGACAACGCCCTCGGCCTGATGGACCCGTCGCAACGCACGCCGGTCGTCCCGCCGCGCAACCTCAAGACAAAACTCATCACCCCCGCCGCGATCGCCTGTTTGCGGGAACTCGACGAGCTTGTGCATCAGCACCGCGAGACGCCAATCGTGACGAACCCGCAGTCGAATGAGACTCAGCTACTCGGCGCGATCCAATGGGGCTTTCCGTATCCAGACTGGCAGAGGGAACCGGAATCCGAAGCCAAGCGGTTGCCGCTGCGCGAAGTCTGGAACGAGTGGTTCGAGAAGCGATCCAAGAAGACGCGAGATGCCGACGGGCTGGAGTTGTTGCGGGCCGATCGCTGGTTCAAGTACGCGCTGGATTCCGATTGGAAATACAACCAATGGCAGCAGTGGGCGAAGCGCAAGCCGCATCGCAAAGCCATGCTGGCTCCGCTCGACGCGGAGAAGCCGATCAAACTGCGTTACTCCAAGGTCGTGGAAATGTTGTTGAAGTGGCTGCTCGTTCTGCATCGGCCGGCGTCGCACAATGACTACTTGCTCGACGCGGTGGAGACGCTCGCGTTTGCCGTGCCGAAGGAACAGTTGCAAGCGCTGAACGTCGAACCCGCCGACGAGTCGCAGCCGCGTGAAGACGTGCCGTGGTACGGCCCCGATTGGCGGCAGGCCAGCCTGTTCGGCGACTATTTGTGGCAACTCAACGGCGTGGACGTGACTCTCACGCCGGAGCAAGTGCGACGGCGCTGGCGAATCGAAAGTTGGCTCGACCGACCGACGCCGGATGCTTCGCGCTGCCGTCCCAACGGCGATGTGTTGATGCAAGCCTACGAAGGCGGCTTCGCGAATCGGCACGATGTGGCCGATCATCTGCTCGGCCCGCGCGGTCAGTCGGGCTACGGACAACACAACTTTCAGTTTTTGGAAGCGATCACGAAACGGCGGCTGTCGAATGAGCACCAGCAGTTTCTGGAGCGGCACTCGGAGGTCTCCGAGCTGGTCGATCGCGCGCGGACGCTTGTTCTCGAAACCGAGCTGGCTCGCGGTGAAGCGCCGACGCCTGCGACCGACGCGGCTCATGCGCTCGGCTCGCTTGCGGGCGTCGAGACGCTGGTGCGGTTGATTCAGGCGCTCGGCAAAGAGGGATTCAAGCCGGCGATTGGTTGGCGGCACGAAACGAAGCTGCAACGACCGCAGACGTTGACGCATCTGGTCAGCATCACCTACCCCGCCGCAAGCGACACGCCGGACGAGTTTGCGAAGCGGATGCGGGTCGAAGTCGAACAAAAATCGTTTCCCGAAACGCGGTTGATCGAGCTGGCGTTTCTCGGCCCGCAATGGACGAAGTTCGTCGAAGCGTATTTCCGCTGGGATGGCTTGGCCGAGGGCTTGTATTGGTTCCTCGCGCACATGCGATTCTTGTGGGGTTCGGACATCGGCGATCAAGCGGCCGAGAGCGCGGGAGTCGATCCTGACACCGCGAACTCTGAGGTCGCGGTGTCCGACACGGCTGCGGCAAGCGTCAATGAGGAAGACGGCAGCGAGGTTCAAGAGCCGGCTCCGAAGCCGGAGAAACTTTCGGCGTGGGAACGACTGATTCGCGAACGGACCGCGCTGTCGAATCAGGAGCGAGCCGATGGGGCGATCGACGTGATGTGGTTTCAGCGCGTGTTCGCCGCGCTGGGGCCGAAGCGCTGGCAACAGTTGGCTCAGGCCGCGAAGTTCGCCTCGAATGCGGCTCAGGCCAAGAAGGCTCAGTTCATTGCCGACGTGCTGCTCGGTCAGGCGAAGCTCGCGGATTTGATCGCGGGGATCGAGAAGAAATATCTGAAAGACAACGTGCGGCTGCTCGGCTTGTTTCCTCTGCCGGCGGGAACCAAACGCGACGCCGAGTTGGCTCGACGGTTCAAAATCTTGCAAGACTACAGCCGCTACGCGAAGCAACTCAGCGGCCTGACGAAGCCGCAAGCGCTCCGCGCGCTGGAGATCGGCTTGAAGAATCTCGCCAGCACGGCGGGGTATGCCGATGCGCTGCGGCTCGACTGGGCGCTCGGTGTCAGCCAATGGGCCGATCTGCGTCGCGGGCCAGTGTCGGCGACGAAGGACGACGTGACCGTCACGCTGTTGATCGATGCCGAAGTCAAACCGAGCATCCTCGTCACACGCGGCGACAAGGAACTGAAATCCGCGCCGCCTGCCGTCAAGAAGCACGCACCGATCGCGGCGCTCTTTGAACGTGCTCGCGAGTTGAAACGACATGCGTCACGCCAGAAGCAGGCGCTCGAAGCGGCCATGTGCCGCGGCGATCAATTCTCCGCGAGCGAACTGTCGCAGTTGTGCCAGCACGCGCTGGTGGCTCCGCTGCTGGAGCGGCTTGTGCTGGTCGGCGACGGCGTGCTGGGCTACCCGGACAAGAATGGCAAGGCGCTGCGCAATCACTCCGGCAAGCTGGAACCGATCAAAAAGAACGAGCAATTCCGCATCGCTCATCCGCACGACTTACTGGCTTCCGGTGATTGGGCCGCGTGGCAGCGCGACTGCTTCCAGGCCGAACGAGTGCAGCCCTTCAAGCAAGTCTTCCGCGAGCTGTACGTCGTCACCAAACAAGAGAAGTCCGACGGCGACCGCTCGCGACGCTACGCCGGCCAGCAAGTCAATCCGTCGCAGGCGTTGGCCCTTTGGGGACATCGCGGCTGGAACACCGGCGACGGCGTCTTCAAGGTGTTCCATCATGAGGGCTTGGTCGCCAGCGTGGAATTTCAACACGGGATGTTCACGCCGCTGGAGGTCGAAGGTCTGACGCTCGATGCAATCACGTTCACGAAACGCAACGAGTACGACCCGCTCAAGCTGACCGCCGTTCCGCCACACCTTTTCAGCGAAGTCATGCGGGACTGCGATCTCATCGTGAGCGTCGCGCATCGCGGCGGCGTCGATCCCGAAGCGACCGCCTCAACGGTCGAGATGCGTGCCAGTCTCGTCCGTGAAACGAGTCAACTGCTCGGCCTGAAAAACGTCCGACTGAAAGCGCAGCATGTGC
>CAZILR010000530.1:0-1285 GCA_964539995.1 uncultured Planctomyces sp. | reverse complement strand
GGCAAGCTGGCCGAGTACAGCATCCACCTCGGCAGCGGCAACGTGCATCGCCTGCCCGGCGGGGCGTTGTGTGTCGTCCCGGTCCACGCTCAACATCGCGGCCGATTGTTTCTGCCGTTCGCCGACGATGATCCGCGCACCGCCGAAGTGATTTCCAAAGTGCTGCTGCTCGCCCGCGACTACGAAATTCAAGACCCAGGCATCTTGGAACAACTTCGCCGTTGAAACGAAAGAGATCGCGATGAACCGTTGGCTAGTCCTGTTGTCACTCGTCTTTTCCGCCGAGCCTGAACTCGTGCGGCTGACGACGGACGGGCATTTCAAGCAGCGTCCGTGTTGGTCACCCGACGGGAAACAAGTCGTGTTCGCGAGGCATCAGGGGGCGACGATCTTTCTGTTTCTGCACGACTTGAAGACTGGTCAAGAAGAGCGGCTGACGTCACACACGTCGGCGGAATTCGACGCGGTCTTCTCGCCCGATGGCATGAGCTTGCTGCTGTCGTTCGACAAGACCTCGCCGGGGCAAGGAGACATTGAGGTCTATCGAGTGAGCTTGACGGATCGAAAGCTGACGCCGCTGGCGACGACACAGGGAGCGCTGTCGCACGAAGAGTCGCCGTGTTGGTCGCCGGATGGGAAGCGGTTCGCGTTCACGTCGACTCGGCATGGCAATCAAGAGTTGTACGTTGCCGACCTGATGGGCGGAGAATGGCAACGGCTGACGACTGACACGGCCATCGACGCGCATCCGAGTTGGTCGCCGGACGGCAAGACGATTGCGTTCGCGACGAATCGTTGGGGCGATTTGGAGATCGCGCTCATCGATCCTGACGGCTCGAATCTGCGTCGGCTGACTCAGAGCAAAGGGCTGGATGATTATCCCGCTTGGTCGCCTGATGGGCGGCACATCGCGTTCACATCGAACCGTGATGGCAACTTGGAAATCTATGTGCAGCCGCTCGACGGCCCGGCGATCAACCTCACTCGCAACGAGGCGATCGACAACTTCCCGACGTGGACTCCAGATGGAGGCATCGGCTTCGTCTCGAACCGCGGCGGCGGCTTTGACCTTTATTCCTGCCGCGCGCCGGAATGAGTCGGTCACCGTACCGCGACCGTGAGGGAGTGGCCCGCAGTGATCACGATTGCCCACAGGGCCGCTCCCTCACGGTCGCGGTGCGGTTTGCTCTTTCGTCGCCGGTCCTCTCAAACCGATCAAGTTTGCCTGTTGCGTCGCCGATTCTGCGGTTATTCTGTCTCCCCTGCCTGACTTCGTCCTGCCGAA
>CAZILR010000529.1:0-4529 GCA_964539995.1 uncultured Planctomyces sp. | reverse complement strand
GTTCACGAACCACTGCGATTCCAGAGACTGCATCCCGACGCGAATTCTTTTCGCGCGCCGGTAGTGGATTGGGCGGGATCGCGCTGGCGGCGATTTTGGCCGGTGAATCGTCGGCGACTTCGGCGAATCCGTTGACTCCGAGGCTCACGCATTTTGAACCGCGAGCGAAGCGTGTGATCTGGCTGTTCATGCACGGCGGGCCGAGTCACGTCGATTTGTTCGATCCGAAGCCAGAGTTGACCAAGCTCGCGGGTAAGCCGTTGCCGGAGAGTTTTGGCGAGGTGATGACTCGACGGAAGGTGGCGGCGAATCCGTTGCTGCCGGGGATCAAACCGTTTCGACCGCGCGGAGAGTCGGGATTGGAAGTCTCCAACTTTCTGCCGCACATCGCTGAGTGTGCCGACGAACTCTGCGTGCTGCGGTCGTGTCATGGCGACAGCGTGAATCATCCGCAGTCGGTTTATCAGATGAATACCGGCAGCATCCTGACGGGCCGACCGAGCGTCGGGGCGTGGGTCGCGTACGGGCTGGGGACCGAGAATCAGAACTTGCCGGCGTTCGTCGTGTTGCCCGATCCGGGTGGCGGAGTGAAGGGCGGACCTCCGGCCTGGGGCAGCGGTTATCTGCCAGCGACGTTTCAAGGGACGACGATGCGGCCGGGCAAGAGTCCGATCTTGTATTTGCAACCTCCGGCCGGAGTGACCGAGGAGCGGCAGCGCCGATTGCTGTCGTTCGTACAGCGAGCGAACGAGCGACATCTCGCGGAACGGAACTTCGACGATCAACTCGCGGCGCGGATCAACGCTTACGAGTTGGCGTTTCGGATGCAGTCGGAAGCTCCTGAGGTCGTCGATTTGCGCGGCGAGTCGGCGGCGACGCTCAAGCAGTACGGCATCGGCGAACAAGACACCGACGATTACGGAACGCGCTGCCTGCTGGCTCGGCGGATGATCGAGCGGGGCGTGCGGTTCGTGCAGGTTTATTCGGGAGACACGAACGGCTGGGACGCTCACACGAATGTGCTCGACAATCACACGACGATGTGTCGCAAGACGGACAAGCCGGTGGCCGGACTATTGCGCGATCTCAAGCAGCGCGGATTGCTCGACGACACGCTGGTCATCTGGGGCGGCGAGTTCGGGCGGATGCCGATGAGCGAGCAAGGCAAGGGACGCGATCACAATCCATGGGGTTACACGGTCTGGCTGGCCGGAGCCGGCGTGCGCGGCGGCATGGCCTACGGTACGACCGATGCCGTCGGTCTGCGAGCTGCCGAAGACAAGGTTCACGTTCATGACCTGCACGCGACGATTCTGCATTTGCTCGGCTTTGACCACGAGCAACTGACCTATTTTCACAACGGCCGCGACGAACGATTGACGGACGTGACCGGCCGCGTCGTGCGCGAAATTTTAGCGTAGCGATGTAACCCGAAGCGTCAGCGAGGGCGAATGCTCAATCGACTCGGATTGTGGCAAAGTGTTCGTGAGCGCTCGCCCTCGCTGACGCTTCGGGTTAGTTTTTGCGGTGCCAAGGATCAAAGTTCATGACGAGTGATGTCGATGCGTTGTTGCTGCACTCGCCGGCGGGTTGGCTGGCCGTTCGTTGGCCGGACGGGGACGTGCTAACAGCGAATCGCAAAGCCGCAGAACTGTGTGGGCGAACCACCGAACAGATCGTGGGGCGTTCGTGGTGGGACTTGCTGGAACCCGAATCGGCCAAGCGTCTGTCGGATTGGATTGCTCAGTGGCGGCGCGGTGAGCATCCCGGCGAGCGATCCGGCTTGTGGCTGCATCGCACGGATGCCACGAAGACGCCGATCACCTTGCGCGCGGCTACGCTGTCCGAGGCTGTGTCCACGGGAGACACCCAGGCTCAGCATTTCTTGATCTTGGAGGATCGCCGCGAAACACAAACTCTGGCCGAACGGCTGGACAACGCCGAAGCACGGCTGGAGGAGACTCAGCGCGTCGCACGCCTGGGCTGGTGGGAATGGGACATTCAGAATAATCGGGTCGCCTGGTCGGATTCGCTGTACGAGGTCATGGGAATTCCGTCGGGCGAATTCGGCGGCACATTGGAGGCGTTTTTGGAAGGTGTGCATCCGGACGACCGCGCCGTGATGCGTGAACGATTGGGAGCAACACTGAAACGCGGCGAGCAGTTCGTGCATGAGTTTCGGACGCTCGACAAAGATGGCACCGTGCGTCACCTGCGATCGCAGGCCAAGTTGTCGCGCGACGGGTTTGGCTGGCCGATCCGGCTCTATGGCACCACACAAGACGTCACTGCGCGGACGCTGGCCGTGCAGGAACTCATGCAAAGCGAGCAGAAGTATCGCGACTTGGTGGAGACATCCAACGAATTGATTTGGTCGGTGGACCTTCAAGGCCGACTGACGTTCGTGAATCAAACAGCTCGAGAAATCTATGGATACGAG
Source organism: uncultured Planctomyces sp. (assembly GCA_964539995.1). GTDB lineage: Bacteria > Planctomycetota > Planctomycetia > Planctomycetales > Planctomycetaceae > SXKJ01. Next base: position 2,089 of record CAZILR010000529.1, on the reverse strand, counting down.
CCGGAAGAATTGCTCGGACAGATTTTTACCGTGCTGTTGCTGCCAGAACTCTTGGAGACCGATTGGAAAGTCTTCGAGTCGATCCTCTCGGGACAGCGGCTCTTCGATTACGAGACCGTCCACCTGCGAAAGGACGGCCGGCGAATTGACATGAGCTTCAACGCGATCGCCATGCACGATGCCGACGGGAGATTGATCGGCGCGACCGGTACGGCCATCGACATCACGGAACGTAAACGGCAACAAGATCTGCTGCGTGAACGGGAAAGCTGGTTCCGTGCGATTTTTGAGAACGCGCCGCAATGCCTGATGATCCTTTCGCCCGAAGGCAAGCTCTTAGACATCAACCCGACTGGCCGCGAGATCTTTGAAGCGACGGCCGCCGATCAGTTCTTGGGGTACTCGGTCAGCGATTGGCTCGTGTCGCCGTCGCGGCTTGCATTCAACAAGACGGTCGAAGCGGTGCGTGGTGGAGCGGCTCGGTCGTGGCACGCACAGATTCAAGGAGAGACCAATTCACGCGGTTGGCTGGAAGGACAAATGGTTCCGCTGCGTGATGCCAACGGAGAAGTCATTCGCCTGCTGGCTGCGGCGCAGGACGTGACCGCTCGCCGTAAAGCCGATTCACTGCGTGAAGGGGAACAACAAGTCCTGGAAGAGATTGCCTCCGGCCACGAATTACCCCGCGTGCTGCGGACGGTCATTCAGATGATGGAGACGCAACTCCCCGGCGCGTTGTGCGCGATTCTTTTGCTGCGTGAGGACTCGCCGCGATTGAGCGTTGAGGCCGCTTCGCCGATGCCTGAGGAAATCCGACAACAACTTTCGCAATTCCCGGTCGTCGTGGGATCACCGTCGTTTGCCGCTGCTGCCGCCACTGGTCGCCGCAGCGTCGTCGAAGACACCGCCGCCGATCCGTCGTGGCACGAACTGCGCGGGCTGGCCGATCGGTTTCAGCTTCGGTCGTGCTGGTCGCAGCCAATTCGCGGATTCAGCCGTGACGTGCTGGGTGTGCTGTCGATCTTTTATCTCTGGCCGCGTTCGCCCAGCACAGACGATCTGCAGTTGCTGGACACTGGAGCGTATCTGGCTGGCATCGCGATCCATCGCACGCGAGCCGAGCAAGCTCTGCGCGACAGCGAACAGCGCTTCCGCACGCTCTTTGAGCACTCTCCCGACGCGATCTTCGTCGAGTCGTTCACCGGAGTTGTGTTGGATGTGAACCCCGCGGCCTGCGAGTTACACGGACTGCCCCGCGAGCAACTCATCGGCAAACACGTCATGGAATTGGTCCCACCGCGCGTACGCGACGACGTGCGCCGTGACTTCTCGCGACTGTCGTCCGGCGAACTGCGTCAGTTGGAAGGCTTCAGTTGGCATTCCGAACGGGGCGAGGTGCCGATCAGCTTGCACGTCAGCAAGACCGAGTACGCCTCTCAACCTGCCCTGCTGTTTCACGTCCGCGACATCAGCGAACGCAAACGCGCCGAGGACAAGGTCCGCGAAGCCGAGGCTCAGCTCGCGCATGTTGGCCGGCTCAGCCTGATGGGCGAACTGATGGCCGGCATCTCGCACGAGATCAATCAGCCGCTGTTCGCCATCGCCAACTTCGCGAAGGCGTGCGAGACCACGCTCGCCGACGGCAAGCTCGAACAGATCGACAAGCTGCGTGAATGGACCCACAAGATCGGCCAACAAGCAACTCGCGCCGGCGAGATCATCCGCCGCATGCGAGACTTCAGCCGCAAATCGACTCCGCATCACTCGACCGTCGATGTCGCCGACATGATTCACGAAGCCATCGAACTCATGGCGGCCGAAACGAAGTCACAACACATCGACTTGACGTGCGACATTCAACCGCCACATCTGCTCGTCCTGGCCGATCGCATCCAAATCGAGCAAACGCTGGTCAACATGCTCCGCAACGCCTACCGAGCGATGGCCGAGAATGCCATCAGCGACCGGCCCGTCGCCATCCGCACGCAACTGGCGGGCAGCGTTTTGACCGTCTCTGTCCGAGACAGTGGCCACGGCTTCAAAGGAGTCAGCCCCGACGAAATTTTCAATCCGTTTTTCACGACCAAGG
>CAZILR010000528.1:0-4552 GCA_964539995.1 uncultured Planctomyces sp. | reverse complement strand
CCGGTTGATGGCGGAAAATACGCGGTCGCTCGCACAACCGTTGGATGGAGGATGATACGGCGGTAATCCGCCGCTCGCCAAGATGCCGCTCGTTGACAGGCATTTTTTGCAGTCGTAGCCTGCCGCTCGGCCAATTTGCCACGGGCGGGAAACCTCAAGACATGCCGGAAGTTAATAATTTCGCCGAGCTGGAAGTGTTGCTCGACAAGTGCCAAGCGGCGCTGAGCTACCGCTTTCGCGACATCGAACTGCTGGCGATGTGTTTGACCCACGCCTCCTCGGCTCGCACGCGACTGCACTCGAACGAACGATTGGAGTTCTTCGGCGACGCCGTATTGGGACTGGTCGTGTGCGAGGCTCTGTATCACCGCTTCCCTGAAGCGGCCGAAGGGGAGTTGACGCGCATCAAGTCGATCGTCGTCAGCCGCGCGACTTGCGCGACGATGGCCAGCCGAGTTCACTTGGAAGAATTTGTCCTCGTCGGCAAAGGGTTGGATCACGGCGGTCACATTCCCTCGTCAATCCTGGCCGGGACATTCGAGGGACTGATCGCCGGCATCTATCTGGATGGTGGCCTTGAAGCCGCTCGGACATTTCTGATGCCGCTGCTCGATCCAGAAATCGAAAGCTCCGCCGCAACGCTGCACATGCAGAATTTCAAGAGCCTCTTGCAGCACATCGCTCAGAAGAAGCTCGGTTCGACGCCGAGCTATCGGGTGCTCGACGAACGCGGTCCGGATCATTCCAAAGTGTTCCACATCAGCGCGGTCGTCGCCGGCCGAGTCTTTCCCGCCGCGTGGGGATCCAACAAGAAGGAAGCGGAACAGACCGCCGCGCAACACGCGCTGGAAGAACTGCTCGGCGAAGACGCGGCCGAAGCTCAACCTGCCTCGATCGCCGCGGATTCTCCAGTTGCTGAGGCAGAGAGCGCACCGTCCTCAGAAACAGACGACACCTCGGTTCTCGACGCGACAACCACCGCCGAGCCGGAGCCATTTGGCTTCGGCGTCGATAACTCTTGACGGCAAGCCGCCACCAACGGCAGACGTGGCGTGTTGAATAACCGCGAAGGTCGGCTTAATCTCAGTCCCGACCTCTCTTCGCTTCTGCAAACACCGTCATGCCGCGTCAATCTGAATCGTCCGTTTCGTTCGCCGACCGCCCCGCCAGGGCGGCGTATTTGGTCGTGCGCGATGGCGATAAATGGAAAGACGTGTTCCGGCTGACTCCCGGCCAAGTCATGACCATTGGCCGCGCGCCGACCAATCGCATCGTGATTCGCAGCGAAATGAGCAGCCGCAATCACTGCGAGATTTTCCAAGCCGGCCCGATGTGGATTCTCCGCGACCTCGGCAGCCGTAACGGCACGACGGTCGATGGACACCGCATCTCCGGCGATTGGGAGCTGGAAGAAGGACAGACAATTCAGCTCGGAACGTGCGACATCGTGTTCACCCACGAGCTGGCCAAAAACACGCAGCCGACCGACGACGAAGATTCCGAGATCGAATCTCCGACCCAAACACAGGACGCGATTCCGGTCCCAACGAAGGATGGAAAATCCAGCGAGCCAGAAATCATCTCGCGCCGGAAGCGCACGCGGTACTCCCCCACGAGCACTGCCGAACATGCCGGCACCGATCGCTTCAGCCAAGACCTGGCTCAGCTTTGGAAGTTGGCGGTCGAAATGGGTTCGGCGAAAGACGAAAAACAATTGTCCGACGTTGTTCTTGATGGTCTGCTGGCCGCAATCGGTGCCGACATTGGTGCGGTGCTGACGCTCCCAAAGCCAATGTCTGGCGGAGCGAAGCCGAACCAGCTCCGCCTGGTGGCCTACAAATCTCAGGGCGAGCGTTCGTATCAAACGATCTCGAAGGCACTGTCACGCATGGTGCTGGAGGACCGTGAGGCGGTGCTCGCCAAAAATGTTGCGGACGACAGCAAACTCTCCGACCGTGACAGTCTCGACGAGATTGAAGCCAAGAGCGTGATCTGTGCGCCGATCCGCAACGGCGATCTCATCTACGGCTTGATCCACTTGTACTCGACGCTCAGTGACGAATCGCTGGCACCAGAGCATCTGGAATTCACGCTGGCCGTGGCCGATCAAATGGCTCTCGCGTTTGAAAACGTGCGTGAGAAACAATCGCTCGCCGAGGGTTTGGCACGCGCACGAAACGAAAACGAGTCGCTGCGCAACCAATTGGCGATCGACACAGAATTGGTTGGCAATAGCCCGGAGATGCAACAACTCAAGCAGCAGATCAGCCGGATCGCTCCGACCGACGCAACCGTCCTGATCCGCGGAGAAAGCGGTGTCGGCAAAGAGTTGGTCGCCCGCGCGGTCCACTTTGGAAGCGACCGCCGTAACGGTCCGTTCGTCTGCCTGAATTGCGCGGCGTTGAGCGAAACGCTGCTGGAAAGCGAATTGTTCGGCCACGAAAAAGGCTCGTTCACCGGAGCAACCGGCCGCAAGCCAGGAAAGTTCGAGCAAGCTCACCGCGGCACGTTGTTCCTGGACGAAGTCGGCGAGATGAGCTTGTCGATTCAAGCCAAATTTTTACGCGTCCTCGAAGGACATCCCTTTGAGCGTGTCGGCGGGCACGAGGCGATCAATGTCGATGTGCGAGTCGTGGCCGCGACAAACCGTGACTTGGAACTCGCGGTTCAAGAGAAGCTGTTCCGCAAAGACTTGTACTTTCGGTTGTTCGTGGTGGAGATCACTCCGCTTCCACTCCGTGAACATCCTTCGGACATTCCGGTCTTGGCAAACTATTTTTTGCATCGCTTTGCAAAGAAGACTGGCCGGCCATTGCGCGGATTCACGGACGACGCACTGGAACTGTTGTGTCAGTTCGACTGGCCCGGCAACGTGCGCGAGCTACAGAACTGCGTTGAGCGCGCCGTCGTGCTCAGCACCCGTGACATGGTTTCCGCATCGGAGATCAAGTTATCCGGACTTCGCGTTTCAGCGACGGCCGCACCGACGCCGACAATGGTGGTGCCCACAAACGTCACAGCGGCAGATCCCGCGGCCGCTCTGGGTGAGACCGTGAAAATGGAAAAATCGCTGGATGAACTCGAGCAACAACACATCCTCGCGACTCTGGAAAAGACCAATTGGAACAAGTCGCAGACAGCGGCGATTCTGGGAATTGAACGATCGACACTGGATCGCAAACTCAAACGCTATGGCGTCAATCGACCCGATTAACCGAGGTTGCGAGAGCGTCGCCGCACACTGCTGTAAACGTGGTTTTCCCCGACGAATCACGCGGTTTTATGCCGTTTCAGATTTCCGAAAAAGTTGTTGACATTCTGCGATTTCCGCCGGACAATCCGCCCCGTTCTGATTGAGTTCCCGCCTGTTTTTTGCCTTTGTTCGTGTGAGTTTGGACATCGTTTGGGAATCGCTTTTTTCGTCACGATGTCGCTCAATGTTTCACGAGCCTTCTGTTGAGTTGAACGTGGATGTGGTCAATGTTGTGTTGATGCCATCCCGAATTGTGTCTCTCTGAAACCCCGTTAGAGATTGGAGTTGGGCATGTCTTATCCGCTCGAGGCAGATTCGGACCTCGATGATGACGCTGGTTTGCATGGTGACGACTTCCTGGTCGGTGAGTCGGATGACTACTGCGACGAGTACGAAGACGTTGACTTTGAGGCGATGGGTGTCGAACCCAGTGAGCCTACAAAGGCGAAACCAGGTTCCGAGGAGAAGGTGCTGATGCTCGCCGCCCGTTATGCCGCCGGCATGCCGTTGTGGCACAACGATGACTGCACGGACCACGGTCCGGCTCGCGATCGTCGCATCGACGCCTAGTCGTCACGCCATCAAACAAGAAGGCTTCTCCAAGTGAATGCTTGGAGGAGCCTTTTTTGTTTTGTCCGGCGGGAACTCCGGGCCAGCACGCACTTCGGAAGTCTGGTCACATTCTGGCGTGAAAGAAGGCTGGAGTTTATCCGGGGCACCGAATTTAGCTGCGATTGGGGATGTCGTGTTTGTGACACTTTGCGTTTTTTGTTCGCGCTCGTCAATTGCCTGCGAGGAGTCAATCGTTTCTCCCGACTTGGTCTTCCGCCGGAGAAAAATCGTGATTCATTCGCTTTCGTTCTCTCCTCCGCCGAAGAGCAAAAAGGCTCCCCAAAAGTAAGGGTCTGCGTACGGCCGATCGCCGCGAGGCAATTGTGAGTCCGTTTTGAGGATTCGTTGGACGGATTTCTCAGCCTGCTCGCGGGTCAAATTTCGCAGCCAGGACTTGGCTTCCTGCAAGGCAAGAAATCGCGGCAGTGGTCTCCCTGATGGATAAGACTTGCCGGCAATCACACGAGGCTGCTCGAAGCTGCCGAGCAAATTCTCGTACAAGCGAGACATCAACAACGCAGTCGCGGTGTCATCAACTTCCCAGAGGCTCGCGATCACGTTTTGAGAGCCGGCGAACAGGAAGCCCCACGTCAGCGCGACGAAGCCGTCGCCCGATTCCATTTCGCCGCGAGCCGTGCGGCAGGCACTGAGGACGACCAACTCCGTGCCGTTCAGCTTGCCTCCCCA
>CAZILR010000527.1:0-4566 GCA_964539995.1 uncultured Planctomyces sp. | reverse complement strand
CCGGCTGCTACACGAGCACGTCGATTCTCGCGCTCGCGCCGCTGCTGTGCGCGAAGCTCATCGAACCGACCGGCATCATCATCGACGCCAAGAGCGGCGTGAGCGGCGCGGGGCGCTCGCCCAAACTCGGCACGCTGTATTCCGAGTGCAACGAGAGCCTGTCGGCGTACTCGGTCGGCAAGCACCGCCACACTCCGGAGATCGAACAAGTCCTTTCCGACGCCAGCGGCCAGAAGGTCAGCGTCGTTTTCACGCCCCACTTGATCCCGATGGATCGCGGCATTCTCGCGACGATCTACCCGCGACTGACTCGCCCCGCCACGCAGGCCGAACTGCTGCAAGTCATGCGCGACTTCTACCGAGGCAAGCCGTTCGTCCGTGTCGTCGATCATTTGCCGAGCACGAAGGATTCCGCCTTCACGAACTTCTGCGATATCACGGTTCGCTTCTGTCGCGAGCAACTGATCGTGATCGCGTGCCTCGACAACCTCATCAAGGGAGCGTCCGGCGTCGCCGTGCAGAACTTCAATCTTGTCTGCGGCTTCGACGAGGCGACCGCACTGCTGCCGGCGTAGATGGGAATGAAAGTCTGAGGTTCTGAAGTGAGAGTGGTGTTTTGTGACGAATCATCACCTCGAAATCAGGAGCCTCAGACGTTTATCCCTCTACGGGCGACAGTCATTCGTGATTCAGGGCTTCATCCAAATTCAAAACCAAACTAGCGACCAGCGTGTAGGCGGCCAATTCAATATCGGCCTGCGTCCGCTCCGAGCGTTGGCCATTCGTCTGGCTCAAAAACTTGCGAGCGTCATCGGGACTCGTGCGGTAGTGGTCCAATGCTCGATTCAGCTCGCGTTCGAGGATCACAGCCTCGCGTGGCGTCGGTGAGCGCGAAATGACTCGGCGCGTCATCTCGGCCAGACGAGTCGCGGGATCAGCTCCCGCTTGCAGCGCGTGACTGGCCAGCGCGCGGGCGGCCGTGAGGTAGTTGGCATCGTTGAGCAACGTCAGCGCTTGCAGCGGCGTGTTCGTGCGCGAGGGACGGACTTCACAAACGCGACGCTGGGCCGAATCGAACAAAAACGTCGGCGCGATCGCTCGCCGCCAGAAGGCGTACAACGTGCGGCGATGCTGAGCGGCTCCTTCGCTCGGTTCGTATTGGAACCGGCCCATGAACATCTCCTCCCAAACACCGTCCGGCTGATAGGGCCTCACGGGTGGCCCGCCGAGTGCCGGGTTCAGCAGCCCAGAGGACTTCAACGCCGCGTCGCGGAGCATCCAGCTTGGAAGACGAAATCGAGACGCGCGTGCGAACAGACGATTCTCTGGATCGCGAGCCAGCAACGCGGACGAGACCGATGAGCTTTGCTGGTACGTCTCGCTGGTGACGATCAGTTTGAGCAGCCGTTTGACGTCCCAGCCGTGCTCCATGAAATCGACCGCCAACCAGTCGAGCAGCTCAGGATGCGTCGGCCGTTCTCCTTGCAGGCCGAAGTCCTCGGTGGTCCGCACCAAGCCGGCTCCGAACAGCATCTGCCAGAAGTGATTCACGATCACGCGTGCGGTCAGCGGGTTCTCGCGCGAAACGATCCACCGCGCGAGTTGCTCGCGCGAGCGAGGAGTGTCTGGCGAACCCTCGGTCGGCCAAGCGGCGATCGCGGCCGGAACGTCGCGTGGGACGACGTCCCCTTTCTTGTCCCACACTCCGCGCACGAGCACATGCGTCGGACGCGGTTCCGCTCGTTCGGCAAGAACCATCACGTCGATCTTCTTCGCCCCTTTTTCCACTTCGCTCAACTGCCGCACCGCTCGATCCAACGCCCCCTTCTCGACTTGGTACGGCGCATGATCCGCGAGGAACTGATCGAAGAGTTTCTCCCGTAGTCGAGTCACTCCGTGACTCGAATCCGAGTTGCGGAGCAACTCGGCTACGTCGGGCGGCGAGAGTTTCGCAAGTTGCTCCAGCGGCGGCGGGTCGGTGCTGCGCACGGTCGCTCCGGCTTGGTCCGTGACCGAGACGCGGAACCGGCCGATGTTCGCGTCGCCATCCGTCGAACGCTGACGCAGTTCAAAGACGAGTTCCTCGTCGGTATCGAGCTCCAACGGCTCGGCGAGTGCGAAGACCGCGAAGTGCGGCTGCCTGGAATCGCGCCCTTTCGTTGTCCAGCCGTTGCGCGGGTCGTCGTCGAGTACTCCTTTGACGTCGCCGTAGCTGCGAGCGTCCTTTTGTTCGGCCGACACATCCGCGACGGCATTGCTGACCAGAACATCGCGAATCTGAGAACTCCCTCGCCGACGGACCTGCACCTTGATGTCGGTGAGAATGAACTCGCCCGATCGACCGCGCGACAGGCCACCATCGGTGTTTGACTCGTGTGGCAACACCTCCAACTTCAAGCCCGTGACACGCGGCAACGTCACCGCCGCGGCGAGCCGATAATCGTCCTGACGCGGGTTCGGACCGCTGGCCTGCACCGTGCCGTCCGCCTCCTGAGAGAGCTGCGTCCCTTCGAGGGATTCAAGCTCTGCCTTCAGCAACGGATGCCACGCCTGGAAACCGTCTTTCACTTCCGACGCACGAGCGGCGAGCCAGTCCGCGAACGGTGTCTCCGCTGCCTTGCGTGCTTGAGTCTCGCGCGGCTTGCGTTGATCGACGAGTTCCTTCGCTTCCTGAACCGCTCGCGCGGCCAGCGGCGATTGATAAGACAAGTACGGCTTCGCAGCCGTGCCCGCCTTGCCGTCTTCGTCGATCGAGTTAAAGAAGGCCGACAGCGAATAGAAATCGCGCTGCGTGATCGGGTCGTACTTGTGCGAATGGCACTGGCAGCAACCAAGCGTCAGTCCCAGCCAGAGCGTGCCGGTGGTGCTGACTCGGTCGATGACGTAGTCGATCCGGGACTCTTCGGGATCACGGCCTCCTTCGCCGTTCGTCATGTGGTTGCGATGAAAGCACGTCGCCAACTTTTGCTCGGCGGTCGCATCCGGCAGCAAGTCACCCGCGAATTGCTCGACGGTGAATTGATTGAATGGCAGGTTGCGATTGAACGCGCCGACGACCCAATCGCGCCACGGCCAGTTCGTCCGCGTCGCGTCTCCTTGAAAGCCATCCGTGTCGGCATAGCGAGCCGCATCCAGCCACCACATCGCCAGCCGCTCGCCAAAATGTTCCGACGCGAGCAACCGATCGACAAGCTTTTCGTAGGCGGCCTGAGAGTCGTCTTTCAAGAACTCATCGACTTCCGCAGGCGTCGGCGGCAGACCCGTCAAATCGAACGACACGCGCCGCGCGAGCGTGTGCCGCGCCGCACGAGGTGACGGAGCAAGCCCTTCCTCCGCGAGCCGCGCGCGGACGAACGCATCAATCGGATGAGCGGCGATCTTCGGCGGCTCGACGGCCACCGGTCGCTCGAAGGCCCAATGTTTGCCCCACGGAGCTCCCGCTTCGATCCAGCGTCGCAGCGTCTCCACTTGTCGCGCGGAGAGTCTTTTTTTGTGCGACGTCGGCGGCGGCATGACGGTTTCGGCGTCTGTCGAAAGCACGCGAGTCAGCAATTCGCTCTCGGCCGGCTTGTCCAGCGACAGCGCTGCCAACGCTCCCTCGCGCGTGTCGAGCCGAAGATCTGCTTTTCTTTGCGACTCATCCGGCCCATGACACGCAAAGCAGCTCTCGGACAGGATCGGCAGCACATCTCGACCGAAACGTACCCGATCCTCCGCCGCCAACGGTGCGGACAACAGCAGACAGACGAAAAGAGTGAGCGGTCGATTCATCATTCTTCCTCAGGCGAACAAATCCGGCATCACGTTCCCCTCTGGCACGAGTCGCACGAAGCGGCCAGAGGGGGTGACGTATTCCGCGCGGCTGGCGAATTCGTCGTGTTAGGCAAACTGTAACCCGACCCCTTGTGGGTCGGAGGATTTCTGATTCCAAGAAATTGCCGTCGATTCGAGAATCACCCGACCCACAAGGGGTCGGGCTAAAAATACCGCGGATTCACGAATTATACCCCGCACGGACTCCGATGAGACGTTTGCGTGTTTAACGCCATCGGCGTGGGCGCGCACGCCGATGGCGTTGCGGTTAAACATCTCACTCATGGCCGCACGAGGTATAGCCAGCCCTGGCCCTTCAGCCGTGTCGAGATCCGTCGTTGAATGATATTCCACACGGTCGGAAGTGAAACACCCGTTGAACCGCACGTCGCAGGCAAGCGCATGCCTGTGGCGTGCGGTTCAACAACGTCATGTTTCAATTCTCACCAGTCAAGGAATAGAAACCGAGCGCGATTGGCGGAATAATTGGAGTGAGACCAGTAAGACAACCTCAAGCGGTCGCCGCAAAAAAACTTTGTGCTCACTCACAAGTGATGGAAGATTGCAGAAAGTGACGTCCATGAAGCGCGCCTCTCTGATTGTATTTTCCGTTGCGATTGCGGTGATGTTGTCGGCACGAGCGGATGAGATTTCGTTTGAACGAGACATTCGATCAATCTTCAACTCACGCTGCGTCGCCTGTCACGGCGCGAACAAGCAAAAGGGGGAATTGCGTCTGGATGCGAAGAGTTT
>CAZILR010000526.1:0-4581 GCA_964539995.1 uncultured Planctomyces sp. | reverse complement strand
CTGGCCGACACGATTCCCGGCATTCGTGTGGTTAAGGCGTTCGCTCAAGAGCAGCGCGAGATCGACCGGTTCAAGGCTCGTAACGATCAGGTCTTCAAGACGAACAACCATGTCAACAAACTGTGGTCGGCGTTCAGTCCGCTGCTGGTGTTACTGTCCGACATGGGCCTGCTGCTGATTTGGGTCGTCGGCGTGTGGCGAGTCCTCGGACACGATCTCACCGTCGGAGTGCTCTCCGCCGTCGTGTACCTGATCACGAAGTTTTATGGCCGGCTGGAAGCCCTGAGCCGCATCGTCGAGCCGACGCAGCGCGCGGCGAACTCGGCACATCGCATTTTTGAAATCCTCGACCGAGTGCCGAACATCGCCGATCCGCCGAATCCGATTCGCCCCGGCCGAGTCACCGGTGCGGTCGAGTTCCGTGACGTGCAGTTCCGCTACGGCACACGACCGATTCTGCGTGGCGTGAACTTGCAGATTCGCTCTGGCGAGATGATCGGACTCGTTGGTCCCAGCGGTGCCGGCAAGACGACGCTCATCAATTTGGTCTGCCGATTTCACGACGTCTCGGAAGGGACGGTCCTGATCGACGGGCACGACGTGCGGCAATTGGCTCTCGAAGACTACCGCCGCAACATCGGCATCGTGCTGCAAGAGCCATTTCTGTTTTACGGCACGATCGCTGAGAACATTGCCTACGGCCGCCCCGACGCGACGCGCGAGCAGATCATCTCTGCTGCTCGTGCCGCGCGCGCCCACGAATTCATCCTGCGGCAACCAGACGGTTACGACAGCTTCGTCGGCGAACGCGGCATGTCACTGTCCGGTGGCGAACGGCAGCGGATCAGCATCGCCCGCGCGTTGCTGATCGATCCCGCGATTCTGATCCTCGACGAAGCGACCTCTGCCGTGGACACCGAGACTGAACGCGAAATCCAACTGGCACTTGAAAACCTGACTCGCGGGCGCACGACGATCGCGATCGCACATCGGCTCAGCACGCTCCGCCGAGCCGACCGCCTTGTCGTCCTCGAACACGGCCGCGTCACTGAGATCGGCCGACACGATGATCTGCTCGAACGGGGCGGCACCTACGCCCGGTTGCACAAGGCGCAGCTTGACATGGCTCACGGCAACGTCACGGAGGTGTCGCCATGACGTCCGACTTTTCGTTGCAGAAAAATGAGCGTGGCCAATTGTCGGTCTTGGATGCGGCCGGTCGCCGGCACGAGAACGTCGAGCCGATTCGGGCCTTCCCGATTTCTGACCCGGAGCACTGGATCTCGTTGTGCGATCCGAACGGTCGTGAGATTGTGCAGATCCGAGACCTCAATGAATTGTCGGCCGAGCAACGCACGCTGTTGCTGTCAGAGTTGACTCGACGCGAGTTCGTGCCGGTCATTCGGCGAATCGAGAGCATCTCGTCGCTGGCCGAACCGTGCGAGTGGTTCGTTGAAACTGATCGTGGCCCGACCAGCTTTGTGCTCAACAGCGACGAGCACGTCCGCAAACTCGGGCAGGACCGAGCGTTGATCCTCGATTCGCACGGCCTGCGTTATCTCGTTCCCGATGCCAAGCAGTTGGACGCTCACAGTCGTCGCTTGTTGTCTCGGTACTTGTCGTGAGATTTGGAGTGTCGTGTGTCAGCACTGCTGACAGGAAAGCGTTGTGATTCACAGCCAAAGTTCAGGGCAATCACTTGACCGATTCTGTCTTATTTTCCGCCGTTCATTTTTTGCCTGCCTGTTCGTGAATCCGCAGCCGTCGATTCTCAAGAAGCTGGCAAAAAATGGACGGCGGAAAATGAAAGCCGATGAAACTTAATCCCATTCAGTCAGTGCTAACACATCGCACTCCAAAACATGCCTCTCGATTTTGAACACATCATTACGTCCGATGGCTATCGGCTGTTCGCTCGGCACTGGCGGCCGAGTGGAACGCCGCGCGGGTTCGTGATCGCGCTGCATGGAATTCAGAGTCACAGCGGCTGGTACGAGTACTCCAGCGGCCGGCTGTGTGAAGCGGGTTACGACGTCTTGTTTCTGGATCGCCGCGGCTCCGGAAGAAACTTCTCGCGGCGCGGTGATGTGCCGCACGGCGATCGTTTGATCAACGACGTTGCGCAAGTCTTGTCGGATGTCCGCAGACACCGCGATCGAGTCGCTCCAACAGCTCCGGTCGTGTTGTTGGCGGTCAGTTGGGGCGGCAAGCTCGCGGCGATCACGGCGGCTCGGAGGCCGGAGTTGGTCGATGCTCTGGCGTTGCTGTATCCGGGCCTCTGTGCCCGCGTGCAGCCGACGGCTTGGCAGCGAGCGCGGTTGAATCTGGCTCGGCGACTCGATGTTCGGCACAAGCGGGTCGAGATTCCGCTCAACGACCCAGCGCTGTTCACGGCTGAGCCGCGTTGGCAGGAGTTCATTCAGCACGATCCGCTCGCCCTGCGCGAGGTGACTTCCGGTTTTCTGCTGGCTCATCAGGATTTGACGCGAGAATCGCTGGCTGTCGCTCCACAGATTCACTGTCCGACGTTGCTGATGCTCGCGGGACGAGATCAGATCATCGACAACGCGGCGACCAAAATTTGGGCGGCTCGGCTGGGGACTGGCAAGGTCACGCTTCAAGAGTATCCCGACGCTCAACACACGTTGGAATTCGAGCCGCAACCAGATCGCTTTGTGAACGACTTGCTGGCGTGGTTGCAGTCGGTCGGATCGTGAGGGCATTCGTCGCGACTGGTTGCAGTTCACGGCGCGGAGGGTGATGCTCTGGAAGCTGGACTTCCGACGCGAGTCCGAGCCGCTTCAACACGCAGACAAACCACCAACCGGGATCGGGCTGATACCAGGCCAAGCCGAGCCGGGCGGATTCGGGGAAGGCATGATGGTTGTTGTGCCAGGCTTCGCCCATCGTCAGCAAACCAAGCCCTGGTACGTTGTGCCCTTGCACGGAGGCTCCCTCGACCACCCAAGTCATCGGGCCGTCATTGTGAGCGATGTATCCCACGGCCCAATGTCCGACGAGCGAAGTCACGATGCGAACGCTGATTCCCGCCACACACCACTCCCAGCCGCCGCCGAGAAGCAGCAGCACCGCCAATGGAAGTTGAGCCGCCATCCAGTAGCGATCGAGCCAGCGATAAAATTGCGGCTCGGTGATGGCTGGCTCCGGGCAAAACGTCGGTGGATGGTCGAGGCGACATTCGCAGTGCAAATTCCACAAGGCATCCAGGAGAACTCCGCTCTTGTGGATGAAAAATGGATGACACTTTGATTGTCGTTGGCTCCAATCACGAAACTCGTGGAGGGACGTCATTCGTCGCGGCCCGCCCATACCGACCAGCGTTCCCGCTGTGACCAGGACGTACTCCAGCCAGAGGGGACACCGAAAGCTGCGATGGATCAACAGCCGGTGCATCCCGACGGAATGTCCGCAGCACAGCGTGATCACCGTCAACACGCACGGGACGATCGCCGCATCCCAACCGAATCGCCACGGCTGAGAATTGATCGCGATCAGGAAATGTGCGGTGAACCACAGCGACTTGGTGGGCGACCAGACGACTTGGCCGTCCAAGGCATTGCACTTACTCCCGCCGATCATGCGTTCGGGTCGCAACATGGCTGAGACTTCGCATTGAGAGACATTGGACATTCCGCAGAACTGACCGAGACGTTGTCTCGGCATTAACGGGGAATTCCCGTTGAATCGTTGCGGATGACGAAGACTTTTTCGGTTTGGCAAGGCTTCGCGGATGGGCAAGCTGTGCTGATTCCAGAGATCAGCGGAGCGGCGTTGGCAACTTCGCAGGTTCCGAACGAAGCGGTCGATTGAGACAGACATGAGCACCGCGTCTGCCTCGACTGAGTCCTTGCGTTTGGGTTTTTTGACGGCCTTGCATCTCGAAAATCGAGGGCATGTGGCGGGGTTGCTGGTCACGAACAAGTACGGCCGGCCGCTGGAGTTCCAATGCACGGCTCCAGTGCGGCCGAATCGGACTCAAGAGTTGCTGTACGGCCCGACGCTCGTGCCGTTTCTGTTGGGGGAATTGCTCAGCAAAACGCTGGTCGAGCGGATCGGGGTCAAGCCGCATGTCCTGCTGACAGATCGGTTCGAGATGCTGGACGCTCGGCTGCATGTCTCGTTGCCGGTGGCCTGCTTCGTGGGAAAGGAGTCGTCGAAGGGGACGGAGTTTGATTGGGAGTCGCTCCGCATCGGCAAGCAGACTTTCCGGCTACATGCGGAGTTCGGCGACGACCTCAAGACGTTCGAGAAGCTCGCGAAAGAACTGGCCGGCGATGCCGATTTGCTCGAACCACTCGACCGCGTGCGCGAGGCGTTGCAAGAGACGATGAAAGCGGCGGCGTGAAAGGGAGTGGGGAGTGATGAGTGGGGAGTGGGGAGTGGAAGGTATGGAAGCAGCAAACGCAGCCGATGAGGCTGTTGCCTTTGAGTCCTCACTCACCACTCATCACTCACCACTTGCTTTCACGGCTGACCTTTTTCCCGCTGGCTTGAACGGAGCTCTTCGCCGTTGGCCGGCGGTTGAAACGCAAGCGGTCTCGCTGTTCGACAAGCGGGCTG
>CAZILR010000525.1:2331-4603 GCA_964539995.1 uncultured Planctomyces sp. | reverse complement strand
CCGAACGTGAGCCTGCCCAACCAACCTCGCGTTGGTTGTGGCGATTCCGAGGTCGCGGCAGTTGGTTGCGGATGGGACATGAAAGTGACGTGGGGCTGGTTTTCAACCTGCCCGTGAGAGTTTGCCGGGCAGGTTGAAAACCTGCCCCACGATTACAGCCCGTTCGCGTTATCGCGAGGCGACTTCAGAGAATGCGGCCGAGTCAACAAGTCGTACATCTCCGGCCGCCGATCCGCCAGCCGGTCAATCGCGTGCTTGCCCGGGACGCGAGTCACTCGCTTGTTCCGCGATTGAATCGGATCAATGTCCGCGAACAGAATCGTTGCGTCGGAACTCTCGGTACTCGCGAGCGTGCAGCCGCTCGGCCCGCAGATGCGGCTGCGACCGATGAATTGAAATCCTCGCTCCAAGCCGACGCGATTGACCGCTAGAAAATAGACGGCGTTCTCCATCGCGCGCGTGTTGAGCGTGTGCTCGGCGACACACTCGGCTCCGGGAGGCCAATTCGTCGGCAGCACAACGAGGTCTGCACCCAAAATTGCCAGCGATCGAGTCGCTTCGGGAAACGCCGCGTCGTAGCAAATCAGCATCCCGACTTTGACGCCGCCGACCTCGAAGACCGCAAATGGCCGATCGCCGTAGGTCGTCTTCATATCGATGCCGAGGTACGGCAGGTGAACTTTGCGGTACGAACCGATCAACCCGTTGGATCCAACCAGCGCGACCGCGTTGAAGAGCCGCTCGCCGTCCCGTTCCAACAGTCCGAACACGGCGAAGACGTCCAGCTCGCGACACGCCTTCATGAACTGCTCGGTTGCTGGCCCCGGCAACGTCTGAGCGAACGGCATCGCTTCGGCAACCGATTCAAAGCAGTAACCGGTCAACGCACATTCCGGGAAGCAAATCAGCTTCGCTCCCGCTGCCGCCGCTTCTTTCAACTTGGCTAGCATCACGTCCAAGTTGGCATCGGGTTGACCGATCGTGACATCCATTTGCACAGCGGCAATTCGCATGGTGAAGATCCTTGAGCGGGTGAATCAAGACAGTTCGATGGGCCGACCAGTGCTGGCTCGCACCGAAAATCCATCCGGGCTGATGCCGGTTTCTGGCGGGATGCCGAGCGTGTGAAACAGCGTTGCGCCGAAATCTTCGGGACTGACTGGACGATCTTTGACGTAGGCCGCTTGAGTGTCCGACGAACCGTAAATCATGCCGCCGCGCACGCCGGCTCCGGCGAGCATCGCCGAGTAGCAATTCGGCCAGTGATCTCGGCCGATGGCGGAAGCCCCGCGACTGATGCGCGGCGTGCGGCCAAACTCGCCGACTAGCACGACGAGCGTTTGATCCAGCAAGCCGCGCTGCTGCAAGTCGTCCAGCAGAGCCGACACGGCTGTGTCGCAGACCGGCAACGCCCAGCCGAGTCCGTTCCAGCCGTTGCCGAAGATGTCGATGCCACCGTTGCCGTGCATGTCCCAAGTTTCGAGGCTCAGGAACTTGTCTCCGGGAGCCAGCCCGCACCACGCCACGACGTTGACCAATCGCACACCCGCTTCGATCAATCGTCGCGCGAGCAGCAAATTCTGTCCGAGCGGATTGCGGCCGTACCGATCGCGTACCGAGTCCGGTTCGCGATCGACGTCGAACGCTTGTCGCGCGGCCGATCCGGTCAACAGGTCAAACGCCCGCTCACGAAATCGCGACAACGAATCGGCCGGTCGATTGATCGATGCCGACGGTTCAAACTGATCGAGCAACTGCCGCCGCGCGGCGAGACGATCGGCCGTGACACCCTCGGCCGCATCGAACGCTTTGACTCGGAAACCGTTCGTCCCAGGATTGTCTTCGTGACCGGTGCCGATCACGAGCGGCGCGTGAGCCATCCCCAGCCAACCACCCGTCGTGTAGGTCGGCTCCGGCGGCATCGCTCCGCCGCCGAATTTTTGCAGCCACACATGCGACGGCACGCTGGCCGACGATGGACACAGCTTCGTCACGATCGAACCGAACGCCGGAGCATCCATCGCCGGTTGCGATTGTCCCGCCAACAGCATTCGATTGGCGACGTCATGCACCGGCACGCCGTGACTCATCGACCGAATCACCGCGTAACGATCCGCCTGCTGAGCCAATCGCGGCATCAACTCGCCAACACGAAAGCCGGGTACGGACGTCTCAATCGCTCGATACGGCCCGCGCGTCTCCGACGGCCCGTTCGGCTTCGGATCCCACGAATCGAGCTGACTCAATCCGCCGTACTGAAAAATGAAAATGC